>JAQTXT010000086.1 GCA_028688645.1 Rickettsiales bacterium | reverse complement strand
ACCATTGAAAGTAACATTTGAGTTGCAACAATTACTGGTTTTGCGTATTCATTACATAATTCAATAATTGCTCTTTGAATTTGTGGAACTCTAGCAAAAGGGAATTCGTCAGCTAAATCGCCTCTGGCAACCATAACAGCATCACTAACTTCTACGATCTCTTCAAGATTTTCAACGGCTTCTCCGTTTTCAATTTTGGCTATAATGCCTGGAATGTGTCCTTTTTTCTTGCAGTAAGCTCTTAATTCTTCAACATCTTTTGCACTTCTACAAAAAGATAAAGCTATAAAATCAACTTTTTTCTCTATACCGAAATCAATATCTTCCCAATCACTTTTTGTTAATGTTGGTAATGATACATGTCTTCCCATTAAGTTAATGTGTCTTTTAGAAGCGATCTTTCCTTTTCCTTTTGTAATGGTACAGAAAATATCGTGTCCTTTGATTTTATCGATAGTAACTTGCATAACACTATCAAATAGTAATACATTTCCTACTTCAACATCTTTTATGAATTCAGGGTAGCTTACTGATAATTTTTTAGTATCGTCGTAAACACCTTTGTCTATAGTTAATACTAGCTTATCGCCCGCAATAACTTCGAATTCTTTTATAACTTCACCAGTTCTAACTTCTGGTCCTTTTGTATCAAGCATAATAGCACCTGGCAAACCTAATTTTCTAACGGTATCCATTTTAGCACCATGCTCTTCATGATCTCCATGAGAAAAATTCATTCTATATACATTAACACCAGCTTCTGATAATTTTTTCAATATCTTTGGATCCTGAGATTTTGGTCCAATAGTAGCAACAATTTTTGTTCTTTTCATTTTTTTATTTTTTATAAATAAACAATAAATGGATTGTATAAAGTATTTTATATAATTCAAGAAAATAATTGATTAATAAAATTAACTCTATATTTTATAAGCTAGATTAATTTTATAAATTGATATGAAAAATGGTTTAACAAAAGTTATTTGTGTTTCAAGCACTGCATTATTAATGATGTCTTGCGCTCCAAAAATAAAAACAGAAAGGGTGTCGCTAGAAAAATCTGACGAATTAGCTATGACAATTACTGATGAATGGGTAATGACTGATACACAAAACGCAGTTCAAGCTATTTTAAAACAAATAGAGAATCATAGAGGATACCAATCTTATTTAGCAAGATTAGGAAGAAAACCAAAAATATTTATAGCTGATGTTCAAAATCAAACTTCAGAAGCTTATTTTCCAATAGGTGATTTAAATGATGAATTGTTGAATGAATTTTCATATTCTGGAGACTATGTTTTAATTGATAATAATGCTAGAGAAAAATTGCTAAGTGAAATTAAATATCAAAATGATGGTATGGTTAGACCAGAAGATATTAAAAAAATTGGTAGAGCATCTGGTGCTGATTTGTTAATCTTTGGTGATATAAGAATGAAGCCACAAACATTGTCAGGTAGAACTGTAAAAGATTATTCAGTTAATATAAGAATGACAAATTTGGAATCACAAGAAGAAGTTTTAAGAACAAGATTTAAGACAAGCAAATATTCAAAAAGAAGTGGCGCTGGTTGGTAATCTAAATATTTATATATGAAAGTAAAAATTGTTTTACTAGTATTAATATGCTCTTTTTTGGGAATTCTAATTAATAAACAAGACACATTAATTAGAGTTCCGAAAGATGAAAGGGATTTAATCAAAGTTTCAAGTGAAGTTATAACGGGGAAAATAAGTCATATAAATGATGGTGATAGTTTTGTATTAAATAACAATATAAAGATTAGATTATTCGGAATAGATGCACCAGAGTTGGTTCAAACATGTATGTTAGTTGCTGAAAATCAAGAAAAAAGTAATAATGAAAATAACACGACAAATACTGTGGAACTAAAACAAACTAATGATAATCAAAAAAACATGTTTTCTGGATTAATTAAAAAAGATAATAATGAAGGAATTTCAAATTCTATAAACGGTGAAGAAATAAAATGCGGTGAAAACGCTAAAAATAAATTAACTGAACTAACTAAAGATCAAATCGTTTCTTGTATAATTAAAGGTAAAGATAGTTATGGTAGAATGGTTGGAGAATGTTATTTTGAAATACAGAATAGAAGAACTAAAAAAGCTAATAGAGTAAATATAAATAAAGAAATGGTTTTAAGCGGCAACGCAATAGCATTTTTACAATTTACTGATAAATATGTTGATGATGAAAATAAAGCAAAGCAAGAGAATAGAGGAATATGGGCAACTTCATTTGATTTACCATCAGTTTACAGAAAGAAAAATGCAAAATAATAGTTTTAATTAATTTAATTATTTAAATTAATATTTTTAAAGTAATAAGGAATTCAATGAACAAATCAAGTGAGTTTTTCTTAAAAAATTCTCCAATTTTTAAAATTGGTGCAACAAAAGAAAATGACATACCAATTAACAACTTAAAAGAAGCGGCTTTTATAGGTAGATCAAATGTCGGAAAATCCAGTTTGATTAATGCAATAACCAATTCAAAAATAGCTATAGTTTCAAAAACACCCGGCAGAACAAAACAAATAAATTTTTTTCAGATTGGTGATAAATTAACAATAGTCGATATGCCAGGCTATGGCTATGCTAAAGCTGGAAAAAAAGAAGTAGAGAATTGGAATGATTTAATTTTTAAATATTTATTAAACAGAATTAATTTAAAACGGGCATTTTTATTAATTGACAGTAGATTCTTAATTAAAGAAAATGATGAAGAAATGATGAGTATATTAGATCAAAGCGGTATTTTATATCAAATAGTTTTAACAAAAATTGATGAAATAAATCCAAAGCAATTAGAAGAAAATATTCAATCGTTGCAGGAAACATTTAAAAAACATCCAGCTCTTTATGGAGAAATATTATATGCTAGTAGCAAAAACAATCTTGGCATTAAAGAACTAAGAGATGTAATCTACGATCTGTAGAAATTTAATCTTCAATTATATTACAAAAATTAAAACATAAATTATTGAAAGAAAAATAATTATGTTAAGAATATCTTTTCAAATTAACTATGACTTTGTAAGTTTAAGTCTATTTTTCTATTTATCCCAAACAAAATATAGAAAGTAATTAACTAATTAGAATAGTTATTCTTCAAACTCAATTAAAATTTCACCAACTCCAACTAATGTACCATCCGCAAAATTTATCTTTTTTATTTTTACATCGTGATCAATTCTTATCATATTCTCCATTTTCATAGCTTCAACTATTACCAATTCAGAGCCAGCTTTTATTTCATCGCCTTCTTTTACTAAAAATTTTGTAATTTTACCTGTAATTGGAGCTTTTAATTTATTAGGTTTTTTATTTTCTTCGACTATCGGCATATATTTTTCAAGCTCGGAAATTCTTGTACTTCTGATTGAAACATCAACGACCGAACCCATGAACTGTAATTTAAAAGATCCTGCTTTATCATCTTTTATGATTTTTACATTGACTGGTCTTCCGTTAACTTCTCCTCTAAATACATTATCTCCAAATTGCCATGAGCTTTCAACTAAAGAAAAACCATTTCCATACTCAACAGTGTATCCCTTTGATGTTTTTGCAACATTACATAAATATTTATTTCCGTTTAAATCAGCAACCCATTTATCAGCAAGTTCAAATTTGGAATTTAAAACTTGTCCGCTTATATTAAGTAATCTATTAGCATTTTGAATAAAAATAAAAATAGCAGCTCCAATTAGAATACCTTCATCCTTATTATCTATTTCAAAACCAGAAAAGCCTTTTGAGAATTCTTGTTTTATAAAGCTAGTTGATATATCACCTTTTTCAAATTTCTTATTATACATTACAGCTTCAAGAAATGACATATTGTGTGAAATTCCATCAATATAAAAACTACCAAGTGCTTCTCTCATTCTTTGAATAGCTTCATCTCTATTCTGTCCGTAAGTGATTAATTTAGCAATCATACTATCATAGAACATACTGATTGTGTATCCTTCATAAACACCTGTATCAATTCTAATATTTTCATTTTTTTCAGGTTCTATATATTTACTAATTCTTCCAGATGATGGCAAAAATCCTCTAGTTGGATCTTCGGCATTAATTCTACATTCTATAGCCCAGCCTTTTAATTTTATGTCAACCTGTTTGAATGACAATTTTTCACCCATTGCTACTTTTATCATAAGTTCAACTAAATCGAATCCTGTAACATATTCTGTTACACTGTGCTCAACTTGAAGTCTTGTATTCATTTCAAGAAAATAAAAATTCTTATTTTTATCCATCATACACTCAATAGTTCCAGCCGAATAATATCCAACTTTCTTACATAAAGATATAGCTTGAGCGTACATTTTTTTTCTAGTTCTTTCATCAACAAAAGAGCTTGGACTTTCTTCAATAACTTTTTGATGATTTCTCTGAATAGAACATTCCCTTTCTCCTAAACAAACTACATTTCCAAATTTATCTCCTAAAACTTGAATTTCTATATGTCTAGGATCTTCTATATATTTTTCCATGAAAATTCTATCATCACCAAAATTATTTTTAGCTTCGTTTTTTACATTATTGAAAGCATTAGCGATTTCTTCTTTTTTAAATACAATTCTTATACCTTTTCCACCACCACCAGCAGAAGCTTTTAGCATAACAGGATAGCCAATTTTTTTCGCTACTTCTTCGGCTTCTTTAGTACTTGTTAAAACATTATTTTCACCTGGAACTACATTTACTCCAGCGCTTTTAGCTAATTTTTTAGATCTGATTTTATCTCCCATCTGTTTCATAGATTCCGCAGAAGGTCCAACAAAAATTATATCTTCTTTATCAAGAGCTTGAACAAATTTTGCATTTTCAGACAAAAATCCCCAACCTGGATGAACATATTTCGCACCTGTTTTTTTACAAGCATTGATTATTTTTTTAATATCTAAATAACTCTCTGACGCAAGTGAACCACCAAGCAAAACAGCTTCATCTGCTAATTGAACATGCAATGAATTTATATCAACTTCAGAATAGACAGCAACTGTTTTTAAACCCATTTTTCTAGCAGTTTTAATAATTCTGCAGGCAACTTCACCTCTATTAGCAATTAAAATCTTTTCAACCATTTTTAAACCTATTTTGTTGTCTTAAGGAGATTAAGCATATTTTTTTAAAAAATCAAGATTATATTAGAATTGACAAACTTAATTATTATAGTAAATTAAAAACAAATATTATATTTTGAATATGAAAATTATAGTGTCTAAAGATATGGTTGGGATTAGAATTGACAAAGTGTTAACTTCATTGTGTCAACCTTTTCCTAGAGCTAAAATTCAAGAATTTATCAAAAACAGAAAATTAAAAAATCATAACAAAATTTGTGATGATAATAGTTATCAAATAAAGCTTGACGATGATTTTGAGTTTGACTTGCCAGAATTTGAAGAAAAAACATTAAGGCCAACGGCAATACCTTTAGATATTATTTATGAAGATGATGATGTTATCGTTATTAATAAACAAGCAGGTTTAACTACACATCCAGGTAGTGGAAATGAAGATAATACTCTTGTTAATGCATTACTTGAATTATATGGAAAAAACCTATCACAAATTGGTGGAGATTTTAGACCTGGAATAGTTCACAGACTTGACAAAGATACTAGCGGACTAATGGTTGTTGCAAAAAATGATGAAGCACATTTAAATTTATCGCAACAACTTGAAACAAGAGATTTAAAGAGGAACTATATAGCTTTTTTATGGGGAGTTTTAAACCCAAGAAGTGGCAAGATTGAAGGTTTTATTGAAAGGAACAAAATCAATAGATTAAAAATGGAAATGGTTAAAACTGGTGGGAAATATTCACTAACTAATTATAAAACACTAAAAACATTTTTAGATAATTCCATTTCGAAAGTTGAATTTAGTCTCGATACAGGAAGAACACATCAAATCAGATTACACTGTTCTTCTAAGAGTTGCCCTTTAGTTGGCGACCAAATATATGGCGGAAATTCTAGACATCTAAAAAATATTTATAATGCAAAAGAACTTGTGGATAATTTTCCAAGACAAGCTTTACATTCATATAAAATCAAATTTTTTCAGCCGACAAGTGGTGAGCTAAAAACATTTGAGGTTGAATTACCTAAAGATTTAAAAGATTTAGAACGAAAAATATCAAAGATATAGTTTTTTCTTGCAAATTAAAAAGTGATATGTAAAATTCTCTATGTGGAATCCGCGATAGCTCAGCGGTAGAGCAGTTGACTGTTAATCAATTGGTCGCAAGTTCGATCCTTGCTCGCGGAGCCACTCAGAACAATTACCTAAATTTACCATCATATCAAATGGTTTCTTCAAGGAACATTCTAGCTTCTTACCCCTTAGTTGAATGTTCGAAAAAACAAAATTTATCAGATTGCGTTTTTCTCGTTTTTAGAACAAATAAATAATTCATAGCTCTTAGATGCTAGATAAAAGGCTGTTATAAGCATTTTCTTAAAATCTTCATCGCCATCATCGTGAAGTTCTGTTTCTGTTTTTATTGAGACTAATTCTTTATTTAATTCTTCTTTCTTTTGTTGATATATTTTTTCAGTTATTAAATTAGGGGCTAGACAGGCGTTTCCCAAAAACTCCACAACTTAAACCTGTGTTTTAAAATACTTTTTAAATAATTTTCAAATAACTTTTTT
>JAQTXT010000085.1 GCA_028688645.1 Rickettsiales bacterium | reverse complement strand
AACATTATTGGCACTTTTTAAAAGATTTAATTAGAAAGTTTAGATTAAATTGTGATAATTTCTATGAGAATTTAGATAGAGCTTTAAAAGAGAGATATGTTGCAACTAAAATGTGAAAGGCTATAATTGAATTTTACTAGATAAATCCGGATTCTTTGCCCATTCAAAATTAAATAATCTTGATACAATCCTCAACATATTCACATCTATTACAATACTTGGTTTATTTAGTCCCAATTCAAGTAAACAGTCAGCTGATTTTTCACCAATACCAGGTATATTTTTTAATATTCCCCTTGATTTTTCAGCAGACAAATTATCAAAATAAGTCCAATCATTATTAAAGTTTTCTTTTACATATTTACTTGCTTGAATTATAGTTTCCGCTTTTTTATTTGGCATTCCTGCGCATTTAATAATTTCAGCTAATTCATTAATATTTGCATTAATTACTTGATCTATATTCTCAAAATGTTCTATAAAATTCTCAACAGCCTTTTGTTCATTATCTAAAGTAGTTCTTAAAGATACCAATATTGCAACCATAGTAAAATAAACACTTTTTCTTTTTGAAGGTAATGGGTGTTCTGGTCTTGGATATGTTTGATATTTTGAAAAAGAATACAAATCTGATAATAAAAGGCAATAATTTATAATTTTTGTTTCAATTTCATTATTTGAATTTATTAAACACTCTTGCAAGTGGTTTTTAACTTTTAAATCAAATTCTTGCACTATAAATAACCCCACTCTTCCACCCTACTCAGATGCTTATAATCACTTGAATATTGCCTATTTGCCAGTTCATAGCAAGTCGCAATATATGAATGTTCAAATTCATTAAAATAAGTTATTAATTTTTTTAAACCGTCTTCAGCCTTTGCGGTTAGCTCATCAATATCAACTTTAATATTCTTAATTTCTTCACTATTTTTTCCTTTAATAACCCAATAGGCTAATTTTTCCACTTTTTTGCCTTGATTACTTAAAATTACAGCCTCTATTGATAATTGTGGTTTGTTTCCAGATTTTACTTCTGCTTGAGTTGGAGCAGTTCCAGTTTTATAATCTACAATATTAATGTTGCCAGCTTCACTTTCCTCAATTCTATCTATTTTTCCAGCAATAGTAAAATTTAAATCTTCAAAGTGATATTTTTCAATTCTTTCAGCAAAAACTTTATAACCAGATTGTCTAATCGCTTCATCTTCCCTTATAAACCACTTCGCAATATTAATAAATCTGACAAAAAATAGTTCTCTGCTAATTTCATTTACAAAATGTTTTTCAAAGCTAATTTTTCCAAATTTAATCAATTCTTCAAATAATTTATCTTTGTTTAAACTATCGTAATTCTTAATATAGTTCTCTAAAGCCTCATGAACTGCACTTCCAAAAACTGCAAAAATTTTATCTTCATAAAAATTCTCTTTTCGCTTTAATTTTAATATTTTTTCAACATAAATATCATAAGGATTATTTATTAATTTCTCAATTTTTGTAGCATATAATTCTTTAGGTCTTTCATTTAATGGAGGTGTTGGCTTTGGTCTATTGATAGTCTTTTTTTCATCAACACGATTCATTACTTTAAAGACTTCTTTCCAAATTGAATTTTCTTGTATTTTCAAATCTTGGCAAGATAAAAAAGTTTCTAATCTCATTAAATATTTCGATTTTGTCGTAGGAACTCCACCATCTTTTAATGCTCTAGTTAAAATAATCTCATTATTATTCAATAACTCAACAAAATCATAAGCATAAGCTCCAATTATTTCTTCTTTTTCAGCCAAGCCAAAATTTTTTCTCATAGATTTACTCATCCAAGGATCAGTAGTAATATGTGGAGGAAAGCTACCATCGTTCAAATTAGAAATAATTACCAAATCATATTTGATTAACCTCGCTTCCTGTGGCGAAATTATGCTAATCGTTGGATGCATAGTATATTTTTCTACATATGAATTTTCAGCAATCAAATAATCCAATAAATATGAATATTCATTAATATCTTTAACTTCACCATATTCTTCACTTTCAATAATCAATTCATTAAAAAAATTTAGGACTTCATCACCATTTTTTTCATTACTATAAAAAATATTTGAACTATCAGTATTATTGTTTGAAGCTATTACTTCTGCAATTTTTATATGATTTTTTAATGTTTCAGTGAATGTTTTATTGTTTTTAAATTTTAAAAAATTTACTATTTTCTCAAAAAAAAGCTTTAATTCATCACCATCAATCTTGTCATTAATTCTTTTTAAAATACCTTTTAAACCAATATTTCCATAGCCTCTTAAAATATCATCTTCAAGTTTCATAATTAAATTATTCAATTCTTCCTTCTCATAACCAAACAATGAAAATCTATGCTTTAACAATGATAATAAAGCAATCGTCTCAAAATCACTTTTTATCACATCTATTATCAAAAACAAATATTTTACAAATTCCGTTCTTGAAATCTTATTTCCAAAAGCATTATTAACCTTCAAACCAAGATTATCCAGCTTAATTTCCAATCTATTTGCAAAATTTTCATCAGTAGTGATAACCGCCATAGTTTTTTCACTAATTTCATGATTATATTTCAAAATGCAACTTATGACATTTAACTCTTCAAAACTACCATCGCATTCAATTTTTGAAATGTTTTTTAAATCTTGTTCATTTAAAGCAAGTTTATCTTGCCATTTATAAGTATAAAAATAAGGAAGCATTGAATAACTTAGTGCTAAGCCAAGTTTATTTTTTTCACCAACACCAATATTTTTTACTACTAACCTTTCAAAATTAATAAATTTTAGCAAATTCTTAAAATAATATTGTGGATGAAAAATATTAATTTTTTCCCATTCCACATCAGATAAATTTTTATCCAAACCCTTAAAAATAAAATAGCAATTATCATACTTTATCAGATTTTTAATTAATTCAGATACCGCTCTAACATTACCATTAACTCCAGCTATAATTATTGGGTTAGTTGGCTTATTTTTTTCAAAAAACTTAGCATTGAATTCAATCATTTTTGTCTTGAAAGACAATGTAGAAATAATATTATTTTCCTCAACAAATTTATTCCATTTTTTACCAAAATTTTGCAAAAAACTCAAAATTTCTTGCCAATGTTTTGAATATTCATCATCAACCACTTCTTTATCAAGATTATCAAGATTTAAACCAGATTTTACAACTTCATTCAAAAACTTTTCCAATTCTAAAGCTAAATTACTTATTTGCTCTATATTTGCATTTTTAAACAATTCTTTGTTACTTAATTTCGACCATTTTAACAGCTCTTTAATCAGTAATATTTTATATTTCACTCTTGATGTATTACTCGAAAATTCAACAAATTCATTAAAATCATCAGAATTAAATTGTTTTAGCAATAAATCATCATAATCTATATCACCAATAGCCTTTATTTTCGGTAGTAAAATAGCACCCCCACTCTTTTCCAAAAAAATTCTTTTGAGTTCATTACAACTTCTCCTACTTGGAAGCAAAATCGTCCAATTAGACAAAGCCAAATCACCATTTGCTTTTTCAACAGCAAAATCAGCTACCCTACTCAAGAAATCAAAACCGCTTTCTATATTAAAAATATTCATTTCTTCGACTTTTTATCTAAGAATAATAATAAGAATTAAAATTTAAAAGTATATCAATATAAATATCATACTTATTTTTTTAAAACCAAATGGGGAAGTTTAAACTATTAGAATATCTTACTCAAAGCTAAATTACCGATAGCTTTTTCAATAGTTAAATCAGATAATTTATGTTTTTCAACATCTAAACTGTATATAATTATTCTAGGGTTAACTATTTAATTTTATTAATTATATAATTTCAACTACGAAAAGACAGCATTTAACCACATATACTATTAAAAAAATAATTAGATGTTTTTGTTAAGATTTAACAGCAACACAAACATCTATTTTTAGTTGTATGAATAGAAATACAATAAATAGATATTTCAATTTAATATGGGAAGCTGGGGCGTAGACCCAACACCACAGACCCACACCCAAGACCCAAGGGAAGACTATACAATAATATTTGCCAATCTTGTCATACCAGAGTTAGCTTTTGTTTTTGAATGAAAGGAAAACTACAAAAGCTTCATCGGGTATCCAGTGAATTTTAATACGGATTTATATTTATTCTTGAAATTATAATATTCGGGAATATTATATAAATAACATAAAATTAAAGCCACATGGAAAAAAAGATATATTTCAACGAAAAAGGAACTCGCCTATACAAAGGCGACTGTTTAAAAGTCTTAAAAACTTTTCCAGAGAACACTTTTGATATGGTATTCGCCGATCCTCCTTATTTCCTTTCCAATGGTTCATTTACATGTCAAAATGGCGAGATGGTATCCGTAAAAAAAGGCAACTGGGACTTAGGCAAAACATTACAAGAAAATTTTGAATTTCACATGGCTTGGCTCAAAGAATGTAAACGAGTTTTAAAACCAAACGGCACACTATGGGTCAGCGGAACTTATCACTCAATATATCAATGCGGTTATGCTTTACAATTATTAGGTTATCACATACTAAACGACATAGCGTGGTTAAAACCCAATGCCTCACCAAACCTAAGTTGCAGATTTTTCACCGCCAGCCATGAAACAATAATATGGGCTAGAAAAGACAAAAAAGCAAAACACACATTCAACTACAAAGCCATGAAAGATTGGCAAGACAACTACAAAAAAGAAATTAGATGTTCTCACTGCGGAAAAAGCGACAGATATGAAATATTGCACGAAAAAGGCAACCAAATGAGAAGTGTTTGGGCAATCAATACACCTAAAAAAGAAGAAAAAACCTTCGGCAAACACCCAACACAAAAGA
Source organism: Rickettsiales bacterium (assembly GCA_028688645.1). Lineage (GTDB taxonomy): Bacteria > Pseudomonadota > Alphaproteobacteria > Rickettsiales > UBA1997 > CALXSC01. The sequence continues at coordinate 1,834 of JAQTXT010000085.1, read as the reverse complement.
GTTTAGACTTATTAAGACGAATTGTTGTGGCAAGCACAAATGAGGGGGATTTAGTGTTAGATCCGTTTGCAGGTAGTTGCACGACTGGAGTGGCTTGTAAGATGTATGGCAGAAGGTTTGTGGGGATTGATGTGGAGAAGGAGTATTTGGAGGTAGGAAAAAGGAGGGTTAAAAATATTAATAAAAAATAGGAAAATTATGAAAATAAAAAATCTAAATATCAATAATTTAAAAACTAGAGAGGAAATTAGAAATTATATTATAAATGAATTTTTAAAAGAAGAACCAGGAAGTGGTTCTGGTGATTTATCATCAAAATATAGATACAATGTTGAAATATTAAATTGTGGTAAAAAAATATATTTAAGTAGACCAGCTAATTTGAATAAAGGAATGGATTTTATTGTAAAAGTAGAAAATACTACATTTTTGACAAAGAAAGGAAAACAATATAAAGAAGCACCTTCACATTTTTCAATTATAAATGATTTATTAAAGAAAAAAGAAGAAAATTTAGAAGAATTCAAAAAATTATTTGCTGAAATAGAAAAAATATATAGATTAGAACAAAATATTATAACTAATTTTAATTTTAAACATGACGGAATGCCATGCGATATGTTATTAAATATTATAAAATGGTTGTTTATAGAACAAGATATTACTTATTGGAATTATTCTGGTAGAAAGATGTTTATGAATGGAATGAAAGAAGAACTATTTATATAAAATTTAAAATAAATTTTATTGTAAGTATGCCAATTAGAAAAATAGAAAGAATACATAATATAAAAAACTTATTTAATTTTCATTGCGAACATGAGTTTGTTTATAATGATTCAAAAAACGAAAGTATTCTAAATAATAAATTGAAAAATCCAAATGAATATAGCGGAAAACAAGTTTTTGTAAAGAAAACAATAGATATTCCAAGTGATGTAATTATATATGCTCCAAACGGAAATGGTAAAACTTCTTTGTCTAGGTGTTTATCTTGTTGGGATAGAGATAAAAAAATATTCGATCCATATAAAATAGACCAAATTAAATCTATAGAATGCAAAGAAAAGGTTTTAGAAATGCCAAAAATTGATTTTTTTGATAATAATATGAAAAATACAATTTTGGTATATAACTATGACTTTATTTCAGATAATATTATTAAAGAATTTTCAAATAATAAAGAATCAAAGGGCTATTTAATATTAAATAAAGAAAGTGGGGATAGCAAAATATTTGATTTATTAAAGAATTTTAAAAATTTTTTTGTTTTAGAAAACAAATTGATAAAATTTAAAAAAAATAGTTTAGAAGCTAAATTTAACCAAAAATTGCAAGAACTAAAAAAAGAATATAATTTTAGAAGCGAAGGTGAATTTAAATTTGAAAATTTAAATGAAAATTTTATTAATAAAAAACAAGAAAATTTTGATGAAGAACAAGACTATATTAGTATTTTAAAACAATTAAAATCAATAAAAGAGGAGGATAAAATAATTATTCCATCTTTTAAAAATATTGAGTTTGATACTGACGAATTAGAGAAAATTTTATCAAATGAAGAAAATTTTCCAGATGCTGAAAAAGAAATTACTGAATATATAATGAATATTGGTAGAGACTGGATTAAATTTGGTGTAGAAAAAATTAAAAAAGAAAAAATTGAAGATAATAAATGGAAATGTCCGTTTTGTCAACAAAATGTAGAAAATGATTTGTTCACAAAATATAAAAAATTTTTTGAAGAAACTAAAAAAGGATTATTTTTAAATAAAATTGACAAAATATTAGAAAATTTAAGAAATATATATAGTGAAATTCAAAATAATATAAA
>JAQTXT010000084.1 GCA_028688645.1 Rickettsiales bacterium | reverse complement strand
CTTCCTATCTTTATACAAATTTAAACAAAAAATTACTTACTCACAAGTTAAGTTCATTATAAATTAATTAAATATTTTCAATGTTTCAGTTAAATAATAAGTTAGTAATTATGTGTCTTATGCTCTAGGATAATGTGTATAACTAACTTTTTTAAATCTTCTATATCAAGTGTACTTGACTAAAAGTAATAAATTTAATGCTTGCTTAACCATTCAAACTTAACTTGAAAATTTTTGAAATTAAAAAGTCAAGTTCAGTTCGCTAGAGAAAACTCCCATTTTGAGAAGAAAAATAGTAAAAAAACGATTAGAAAATAAAATTGAAAGTTAAGTTTGAATACTGCCGAAGCCCTTGAATTATGGGGTTGAAAATTGGTTGTAAAAAAATGAGAAAGTTTAGTTTTTGGTTTTATGGTGGAAGAGGTGGGATTTGAACCCACGATACCGATTTCTCAGTATGACAGTTTTCGAGACTGTTCCATTCAACCACTCTGGCACTCTTCCATATTTGTAAACAAAATAGATTTAAGCTACCTTATAATTCTTTGTGAAGAATTACATTGAAAACTGCCCTATATTATTTAATATATCTTTCATAACATTTGATTTATCTTTATTGATATCATTGCCGATGTCTAAGCTCTGATTTTTATCGGATTGAATGTTATATAAGGATAAATTTTTTATTAATTCTGTGTTTTTGTCAAATTCAATGATTAATATTTTTTGATCTTTTATTTGTGGTTTGAAAAATAAAACTTCTTTAATTGTATAAGAATAATAAATCCAAATATTGTTATCAAAATAAGATTTGTTTAATGGATATCCTAGATATTTTAGTGTGTTTTCTTTGTTTGTTAATCCAATTGTTACATTTGATAAATCATCTTTATTAATTATATAGCCTTTTTGAGATAAATCTCTTGTTATGCAAGATGATGTAAAAAGTAAAACGAAAATTATTAAGTATTTATTGAACATATTTTTTAAGCACCAAAATTATCGAAATTTCCATAAATAGGTCCAAATACACCTGCTATAACCCAAATCATTAAACCACCCATTACGAACATAATTGCTGGTTGTAAAGTCCCAATAATTTCGGCAATCGTGTCATTAATTTCAGTTGTGTAAAAATATTGGATATTTTCCATGGCTTCACCCATGTTTCCACTTTCTTCACCAACTTTTAACATTCTTAAGACCATATTTGGAAAATATCGTGATGAAGATATTGCGTTTGATACTGATTTTCCATCAGATACTTGTTGTTTAATTCTGTCTATTTCATCTCTTAAAACGGTATTTTTTACAACATTGCCTGAGATTGCTAAACATTCTAAAACTGGGATACCACTTGAAAAAGTAACACCAAAAAATTTGGTGAATTTTGACATTTCTATTTTATTTATTATATCGCCTATAATTGGAATTTTTAATTTTAAAGCATCTATTTGAAATTTTATTACTTTATTTTTAGCTAAAATTCTTATGAGTATATATATTCCAATCATATATATTATTCCAGCTAAAAAATATTTTTGAAAAAATTCTGATGTTTTGATTAATGCAATTGTGTAGCCAGGAACCGCTATGCCTTGATCTAAAACAAATCCTGTAACTTTTGGAACAACAACTTTTAACATTACTCCAGCAACTGTAAACATAACAAGTAATGTAAATAAAGGATATCTGATAGCTTTAATTGTTGCTCTTTTTATCTCTGCACTCCATTTAATATTTTCATATATATTTTTAAATGCAATCTGCAAGCTACCTGTTTTTTCGCCCATTCTTATCAAGCTAATCATTATTTCGTCAAAAACTTTTGGATATTTTTCCATAGCTTCTGATAATAATTTACCACTTTTTACTGATTCGAATATATCTGCGGCTATATCTTTTATTTTTTGATTTTCAGAAAATTCTTTTAAATCTGATAATGAATCCAATAAAGGAACTCCGGCTTTTTCTAGCTGTTCAAGATGAATAAAAAATGTAATCAGATCTTTGGAAGTTATTCTGTCTAGAATACCTAAATTAGATAAAAAACCTCTTTTAACTTGTTTGAATGATATAAGAACCATGTTTGACTCTGACAATGTCTGCTCCAATGCAAATTCATTAAATGCTTGCATTGTTCCTTTTACAACTTTGTTTCTTTTTTGATCTAATGCTCTATATACAAACTTCTTATTCATTGTTAAAGTGCGAAAGTTATTAGGTACACAATATAGAATAAAAAATTAAAATCAATAAAAATAAAGTTATTTGGTTTTGATTATTGTTTTTATTTTTTTCTTGAATTTAATATATTAATTTCTATTATATAGTCCAAGTGTCGCATTATTATGTTATTAAAAATAATTAATTGGTTAAAATGGCAAATATAAGTTCGTCTAAAAAGGCTATAAGAGTTATAGGAAGAAAGACTGAAATTAATAAAGCAAGAAAGAGTAGAATTAAAACTTTCTTGAGGAAAGTTAATGATACAATTACAACAGGTACTATTGAAGAAGCAAGAAAATCGTTTGTTGAATTTGAGTCTGAATTAATGAAAGGTGTTAAAAGCGGTATTTTGAAAAAAAATACAGCAAGTAGAAAATTAAGTAGATTAGCTGGTCATATAAGAAAGATGGTTGAAAAAGCCTAGTTTATTTTTTAGTAATGGAATATTATAATTAATATTCCATTGTTTTCTTGGAGTTTGTTATGTTTAAGTTTTTAAAATCTTCGGATTATTATGATTTTATGAGTATTCATAAGATATGTTTTGTTGTGTCTTTATGTTGTATTTTATTATCTGTTGGAAGTTTTTTTGTAAATAAATTAAATTTTGGTATAGATTTTACTGGTGGTTTGTTGTTTGATATCAGTGTACAAGATAATAAAGATATAGCAAGTTTAAGAAATGATTTTTTGAAAGAAGGATTTGAAGATTTTAGTATTCAAAATTATGGTGATAATGGATTTATAATAAGAATATCAGAAAAAGAAGTAAATCTTCATGCTAGTAAAGAATTAAGTCAAACAGAGTCTATGCAGTTGGTAAAAAGTGTTATAAATTCAATTTTCTCAGATGATGTTGAATATAATAAAACAGATTTTGTTGGACCACAGGTTGGGAAAGAATTGATTGTAAAGGGATTAACAGCATTAATTCTTTCATTATTTGTTATAATGATATATATTTGGGTTAGATTTGAATTTGAATTTGGTGTTGGAGCTTTGTTAACATTATTTCACGATGTGATAATTATTTTTGGTATATATTCAATATTTGGTATTGAATTTGATTTGACATCTATCGCGGCTATATTGACGATTATTGGGTATTCGATTAATGATACTGTTGTAATTTATGATAGAATAAGAGAATTTTTACCAAAATATAAAAAAGAGGGTATTGTTATGGTTATAAATAGAAGTTTAACAACTACGCTAAGAAGAACTTTGTTGACGTCATCTAGTACTTTGTTTAGTTTGTTGATATTGGTTGCTCTTGGTGGAGAAAGTATTAAGAATTTTGCATTGGTGGTGTTTCTTGGAATTTTTATAGGAACATATTCATCAATTTATATATCAGCTCCAGTACTTTTATACATTGGTGTTGACCGTAAAAAATTAAAATAATTTAATCTAAATTTTCTACTATTCATAATAAGGTTAGAAACTATTTAGTTTGCTTACAAACTAAACTATAACTTAATATACAATATAATCATCATTCTTAAAATTAAAAAAATATGTGATTTCAGAAAAAACAAAACTTATTAATCATTAAGAATATACCCTTTAAGTCTAACAGTTCTTAGATATTTTGGGGTTTTTGAATTTGTTTCAATCTTTTTTCTAAGTCTAGCTATTGATACATCTATACTTCTTTCATTTAACTCGTCAAAAAGTAAATCTTCTCTACTTAAAGTTTTATTTATATTTTTGCAAAGTAAATTTAATAATTTTGTTTCAATATCCGTTAAATAAACGACTTCATTATTTTTTGTTAATATCTGTTTTTCAAAATTAAAGCTAAACTCACCGAATTCACAAGAGGGTGTATTATTTATATTATTATTTTTGAGTAAGTTATTGATTCTTAAAATTAATTCTTTTGGTTCGAAAGGTTTTACAAGATAGTCATTACATCCGTTTTCAAAGCATTGAACTTTATTTTCAATATCACCCATAGCTGTTAACATAATGGCAGGAATATTGTTATTTTCCATTGTTCTTAAATCAGTTAAAAATTCAATTCCAGATTCATCGGGCATCATTAAATCTAATACCAATAAATCAAAAACAGCTTTATTTAATTGTTCTCGCGCTTCACTTGTATCTGCACTAATACTAGCAATAAATCCATTTTTTTCAAGGAGTTGTTGTAACAATTCCCTTATTCTTTTATCATCATCTATTACTAGTATTTTAAATTTTTTTTCATTCATAATTATAAATATACAAATATTATTTTACTTTTGTAATTGAATCTTTTTTAGATTCATACAAAGAAGCAAAATTTATAGTGTCAATCATTAAAGGTGGAAATGATGCATCTCTAGTCGTATCTGATATAATCCTTCTTGCAAATGGGAATAATAGGGAAGGGCAGTAAATAAATAATACTTTTTTCAGTTCTTCTTCATCAATGAAATTTTTTATTGTAAAAATACCAGCATAAGTTAATTCCATGATAAACATTACTTTCTTTTCAAATGTTGAAGTAGCATTAATTACAAGCTCAACTTCATATGTTTCTTCCTGTAATTTTACAACATTAATATCTACAGATACCTTTATTTCTGGCTTTAATCCCTTTTCAGCATATATTTTTGGCGCTTCTGGATTTTCAAAAGATAAATCCTTTATATATTGCCCATTTGTTAAAACTTCAATAACTTTTTTATTATTTTCTTTTGTTTCTGTTTTTACCATAATTATTTTACTATATTATATAAGTATAATTGCTAATATAATAATTAAAAAATAAAATACAATAAACGAACCGTGATATCTAATAAAAATATTAGATATCACGGTTGTTTTTAACAAAATTATTTTATTTTGCTCGCTCTACATAAGTTGAATCTTCAGTTCTAACGATAATTTTATCATCAGAAGTTATAAATGGTGGAACCATAACTCTAACTCCATTCTCAAGAATTGCTGGCTTGTAAGATGCAGCAGCGGTTTGTCCTTTAACGGTAGCTTCTGTTGATTGAATTGCCATAATAATTTTTTCAGGTAATCTAATTCTTAATGGATTTCCATCACAATATTCAACAACAACATCCATACCTTCTTGTAAAAATGGAAGAGCTTCACCAACCAAAATTTTATCCATAAGAATTTGTTCGTAATTATCCATATCCATTAGAGACAGATTATCACCATCCATATATTGATATTGGTATGATTTATCTTCCAAGTTAGCTTTTTCTACATCATCTGTTGTATTAAATCTATTCATTAATTTATTACCACTTTTTAAATCTTTCATTTCAACTTGTAAAAAAGCTCCACCTTTGCCAGGTTTTACATGTTCCCTTTTTGTTACAGTACAGTATTTTCCATTAAAAATAATCACATTTCCAACGCTAATTGAGTTTACATTCATAAAATTCCTTTTTATCTTTTTTTAACTCTACGAACAGTAGGATAATATTAATTTTTGAAAAATCAATAGGGTAAGCTTATTTAATCAACTATATATAGAAATATGATTATTTTAAAAAACAGAATAATTATTTTTTATCACTATCAAGAATTATAGTTACTTTTTCATTTTGTTCCTTATTTCCTGTGATTCTTGTTTCCCCAGTTTCAACAAAATATTCAAATTTATCTGCCATTAATGTTAAATTGTTTTCCGTTATATGAACATTGTTTTTTAATATGACTATATTTTTTTCTAAATCATAAAATCCTATATCTCCTTTAGCTACTATTTTATCTGTTATAAATTTAACATTGCTTTCAGTTTTTATACTTTCTATATTTAATTTTTTATCTTCATTTTCTTTATATTTAGCTATCATTCTATCGGAATAAAGTTTAAATTTTGCTTGTTTAGCTTCTACATTTTTAAGAAAATGAATTTCTTGCTTGTCTCTATAGATTATTGTAGTTTCAGAAGTAATTGTAATTGGTTGCTGCTTATTTAATTCTACTTTTGCATTAAGTATATTAGGTATAATGCACAGAAGAAGTAATAAAAATATTTTTTTTATCATTTAATTAATTCCAATATTTTTTTTGCACCATTTATTGAAGCTTTCTTGTCAGAATTATAACCAAGTTTTTCTATAATTTCTACTGTATCTTGAATTTGTTGCCTTGCAATTTGTTTATCGTTTAATATTTTATTCATTTTATTGGCAATTAGTGATGGTTCAGCATTGTCAAGAACAAACTCTGGAATAATTTCTTTATTGGCCATTATGTTAACAATATTAGCATACTTAATTTTGATTATTTTTTTAGCAATTTTATTTGTTAGCCAATTAAAAGTATATGTTATAACTAACGGAATATTAAACATATTAAATTCAAATGTATTAGTTCCTGATTTTGCTAGGGCTATATTTGCTGAAGGTATTATCTTTTGTTTTTCAATTTCTTCAGTTATTATTTTATTTTTAAACTCATATTCATGGCTTATAAATTTAACTAAGTCTTTTGTATCATTATTTGCAAATGTAAAAATTTGAAAATCCTTATGTTTATAGTCATAATCTTCCTTAAGAATATTTATGGCTTTTATCATTATTGGAAAAATTCTTTCAACTTCACTTTCTCTACTTCCTGGTGTTAATATTATTATAATATAT
>JAQTXT010000083.1 GCA_028688645.1 Rickettsiales bacterium | reverse complement strand
TTATTTGAAGATAAATTATGTATAAATACCATTAATTTTTTAGATTTAAAGTTAGAATTCGAAAAAGAATACGAATTTGATATAAAATTAAGATCAACAAATAATTCTGATAAAGCTAAAGTTATATTTCATAAAGATTTAACAGGCGATGTAAAACTTTTAAAACCATCAAGAAACATATCAAGAGGGCAACTCTGTGGAATTTATAGAGAGAATAGAGTTGTCGCAAGTGGATTTATAATTTAACCTCAACTTATAAATATAGTAATTTAAAATTCAGATTTAGTTCTTAATTTTAATCTTTTTTTCTTTTTTTGTTGTTTTGGGTTTTTCTGCTACTTTTTTTAAAGGTTTTTCTATCTTAACTTTACTATTTTTTATTTTCTTTGTTATACCTTTTTCTGTTTTTTCTTTGTTATCTGTAACAGTACTGGCAGATGTTTGATTTAAAATAGACAATTTTACTTCACTATAATCAACTTTTTCTTCTGATTTTTCTATACTTATACCTTTTACAACCTTTTCAACTTGTTCTTTATCTAGTGTTTCATGTTTTAATAATGCTTCAGCAACAGCAATTAAATCTTTTTTCTTAGATCTTAATAATTTTTCAGCTTTTTCTTTTTGTTGAGTTATAATTTCTTTAATTTCGCTATCAATTAACTTTAAAGTTTCATTAGAGCTTCCTTCTAATTGGTATGTTTCTCCTGCTGTTCGTTTCTTTTCATAATTTACTTCACCAAGTTTTTCACTAAAGCCATACATAGTTACCATTCTTTCAGCAACTCTTGTTGCATATTTAATATCTGCACTTGCTCCGCCAGTTATATTATCTTTACCCAAAATCATTTCCTCAGCTATTCTTCCACCAAATGCAACCATAATCTCCTCAAGCATTTGATTTTTTTTCTCATAATTTTTATCATCTTCAGGTAAGAATGATGTAATACCACCAGCCCTTCCTCTTGATATTATTGTAACTTTATGTAATGGATCTACATGAGGACAATTCATAGCAACGATTGTATGACCTGCCTCATGGTATGCTGTTAATTTTCTATCTTCTGGCTTCATAATTCTGCTTTTTCTAGCAAGCCCCATAATTATCTTATCCGTAGCCTCTTCCACTTCTTGCATTGTTATTTTTTTTCTATTTGCTCTTGCAGTTAATAAAGCACTTTCATTAATTAAATTTGCTAAATCAGCACCAGAAAAACCGGGTGTAGCTTTCGCAATAACACTTAAATCAACATCAGATGCTAATTGAACTTTTTTTGCATGAACTGCTAATATTTCTTCTCTACCTCTATAATCTGGTAATGCAACAGTAATTTGTCTATCAAATCTGCCTGGTCGCATTAAAGCTTTATCTAATACATCTGGTCTATTTGTTGCTGCAATTACGATAATTCCTTCATTACCCTCAAATCCATCCATTTCAACAAGTAATTGATTAAGCGTTTGTTCTCTTTCATCATTTCCACCACCAATTCCAATACCTCTATGTCTTCCTACTGCATCAATTTCATCAATAAAAATTAAGCATGGAGCATTCTTCTTTGCTTCTTCAAACATATCTCTGACTCTACTAGCACCAACACCAACAAACATTTCAACAAAATCGGAACCTGAGATGAAGAAAAATGGAACTTCCGCTTCTCCTGCTATCGCTCTAGCAAGTAATGTTTTTCCAGTTCCTGGTTCTCCAACAAGTAGACAACCTCTTGGTATTTTGGCTCCAATTTTTGTATACTTTAATGGTTCTTTTAGAAAATCAACTAATTCCCTTAATTCTTCCTTTGCTTCATCTATACCAGCCACATCTTTAAATGTTATTTTTCCCTTCATTTGAACTAATTTAGCTTTTGATTTTCCAAATTTAAAGGGACTATTTGCACCATTGCTTGCGCCTTTCATGAAATAAAACCATAGACCAATTAATAGAATAAAAGGCAACCATCCTAGTAATCCAGCGATAATTTTGCCACTTGTTGAGATAATTGGAACAACTTTTACTTCAACATTTTTTTCTCTCAATTCTTTTATTAAATCTGGATAATCGGCTGATAATGTGTAAAATTCTTGTCCATTAGTAAATTTGCCGTTTATATCTTCACCTTTAATTTCAACACTAGTTATTTCTCCAGTATTAATTTTATTTAAAAAATCTGAAAAAATAATTTCATTTTGATTTTGAATTCCTTGATTAAACATACTAGAAAATATTATTATAGTACCAAAAATTAGCAACCAAGTTATTATATTCTTTTTGAAATTGTTTTTCATATTTTAAATTTTGTTCGTTGTCTATAACTTAGATATTTTTATCGAAATATCAAGTGTAAATTTTTTTATACAAGCAAAAGTTGACTTTTAATTTATAATATTTAAATTTAATTGTATTATCGTTAATAAATAATAAATACTATGAAAAAAGTTTTAACTACGGCTTTAGTTATCGGAAGTTTGTATGGAACAGCTCAAGCTGCTACAATTACAAGTCCAATTTATATGCCAACAACAGGAGAAATGATTACTTCTTTGGATGTTGGTTATACTAAATCTACTTTTGACAAAGTTGAGGTAAATGGCGCCCAAACTGGTACAAGAGAATTTGAGAAAAGTTGGAATCTTAATTTGAACGGAGAATATGGTTTAAATGAAAAAGTTTCTTTAAATTATGGCTTTGATTTTGATTTTAATAGAGAAATGAATAAAACTGATCAATCAGCAAAGTTAACTAATGCGTACATTGGTTTTACTGGAAGAGTTTTTGATTCTGATGCTTATAAGCTTGATGTTTTATTCAATGTTGGACAACAAGCAGAAAAGTATTGGACAAATTATGACAATGATCAAACTTATGCTAATTTAGCTTTAAGATACGGATTAGATTTAGATATGTATAATGTCGCTATTACTGTAGGTTCACAATATACAAATGAATATAGATATGGCACTGTAAAAATTGATAGCGAATTTAATTTCTTTGCTAAGTTAGAAAATGAATTAATATTTACAGATAAATTAACAATGGGTCTTGATTTATTATATACTTATAATCCTAAAAATAATTATAAATATTCTGTTTATAATGATAGTTATAAAGCATTTAGTGAATATGGAATTAATGCTGATTTAAACTATGCGTTAGATGATAATAATTATTTAGGAGTTTATGTTGGTATGTTGGAAAATAATTATAATGAAAATAATACTGGGTCTCAAAGCAAAGATTTGACAGAATATAATGGTGGTGTAAGACTTACTACTAGATTCTAATTTATTTCTTTTATAAGAAAATAAGGCTTATTCCTTAGGGTTTAAGCCTTATTTTATTCATTTACTTTTTATTTTTACGCTATATCATTAATAGTAGTTATAATTTATAGGAAAAAATGTCTTTAACTTGTGGTATTGTGGGCTTACCAAATGTCGGAAAATCAACATTATTTAATGCTTTAACTCAAACTGCGAAAGCTGATGCTCAAAATTATCCGTTTTGCACAATTGAACCAAATGTTGGTAGGGTATGCGTTAATGATGAAAGGTTAGACAAACTTTCAGAAATAGCACATTCAAAACAAATAATTCCAACACAAATTGAATTTTGTGATATAGCAGGTTTGGTTAGAGGGGCAAGTAAAGGTGAAGGACTTGGAAACCAATTTTTATCTCATATTAGAGAAGTTGATTGTATAGTTAATGTTGTTAGATGTTTTGAAAATCAAAATATTACTCATGTTGAGAATACTATTGATCCGATTAGAGATTTAGAATTAATTGAAACTGAGTTGATTTTGGCTGATTTAGATAGTCTTGAAAAAAGATTTCCAAATCTTGAAAAAAAAGCAAAAAGTGGTGATAAAGAATTAGTAGAACAAGTTAATTTAATTAAAAAGATTTTACCATTTTTACAAGATGGAAGACCGGCAAAGGAATATAAACCAACAAAAGATGAAGAAAAGCAATATAAGATGCTACAGTTATTAACATCGAAGCCAGAATTTTTTGTTTGTAATGTTGGTGAAGAAGATGTTTTAAGTGGAAATAATTTTACGAAATCTGTTGAAACTTATGTTGGTAAAAGAGGCGGTATTTCAACAATAATTTCTGCGAAAGTTGAGTCGGAAATTGCTATTTTAGATGACAAAGCAGAAAAAAAAGAGTTCTTAGAAACTCTTGGATTACAGGAAACTGGACTTGATAAAATTATTAAAATGGCCTATAAATTTTTAGGATTGATTACTTTTTTTACTGCTGGTGAGATGGAAAGTAAAGCGTGGACCGTAAAGAAAGGAAGTTTTGCTCCTCAATGTGCTGGTGTTATTCACACAGATTTTGAAAAAGGATTTATAAGAGCAGAAACAATTTCTTATAATGACTATGTTAAATACAATGGTGAAGAAGGTTGTAAGAATGCTGGTAAATTAAGAGTAGAAGGTAAGGATTATATTGCACAAGATGGTGATATATTCCATTTTAGATTTAATGTTTAAGGATTTGTATGCAAGATTTATTCAAATTACTATATGACATTTTTATGCTTTTTATGAGAATATTTGTTGCGAGTATTAACCATATTTTAGAACTTATAAGAAATTTATTTAGTTGAATATGTCTGGAATACACGAAGAGCATGAGAAAGCAAGAATTTCAAGCGGAAGATTAATAATAATATTTTCTGTGCAGGCTTTTCTGTTTTTAATTCTAGCTACTAGACTTTTATATCTTCAAATTATTAGCTATGATAAATATGTAAGTATGTCTGAAGATAATAGAATTAAAACTTTTATAATTCCACCATTAAGAGGACATATTTTTGACAGAAATAATATTCAGCTTACAGAAAATAAAAAAAATTATAGAGTTTTTCTCTATCAAAGTAAAAGTAACAATCTTGATGTTGTAATAAAATTATCACAGATACTCAATTTATCTAATGATGATTTTAATAAAATTATGAAAAAATTAGAAAAAAATAAGGAACAACCAATTATTTCTCTTCTTGATAATGTTAATTGGACTGATTTGGTTAAGATAGAAGCTAATTCCTATATGCTAAATGGAATAATGATTGAAAATGGATATATTAGGTATTATCCTTATGCAACAACTTTTTCTCATATTATTGGATATGTAAATAGTCCAATTAAAGAAGAAATTGACGCTGAGAAAAATGTTAAAACTAAAGAACTTTTGCTCCATCCAGACTATAAACTTGGTAGAAATGGAATGGAAAAATTATTTAATAAAAATATCACTGGTAAAACAGGATTTAAAAAATTAGAAATGAATGCTTTATCTATACCGATTAAAGAAATTGATACTCAACCAAGTACTGAAGGTAATGATGTAAAATTAACTATAGATTACGATTTGCAAAAATTTGTTGAGAATAGAATGAAAGATATTCAAGGTGCTGTCATAGTTATGAATGTTAAAACTGGAGAAATTTTATCAATGGTATCAACACCAACATTTGATGGTAATAAGTTTGTTGAAGGTATATCTAATGAATATTGGGAAGAATTAAATAATAATCCAGCTAAGCCATTAAATAATAAGGCTGTAAGTGCAATTTATCCACCAGGATCAACTTTTAAATTAATAACAGCTATTGCTGCTTTGGAAAATGGTTGGGATGAAAATAAAATAATAGAGTGTAAAGGACAAGTTGTTTTAAATAGAAGTAGAACTTTACATTGTTGGAAAAAAGAAGGACATGGCAAATTAAATATGATTCAAGCTATTAAAAATTCTTGTAATATTTATTTTTCAAAAGTTGGTCTTTTTGCTGGTATAGAAAATATTTATAAGACAGCAAAAGATTTTGGAATTGGAGAAAATTTTGATATAGAATTATTAAATAGAAAAAGTGGAAATGTTCCCAATAAAGATTGGAAGAGAAAAGTATTTGATGATGTATGGGTTACTGGAGATACTATTAATGTTTCAATAGGGCAGGGATTTTTGACTGTTACTCCTCTTGAGTTAGTTGTTATGGCAGCAAGAATTGCAAATGGTGGTTACAAAGTAGAACCTTATATAATAACAAATAGTTCTATCGCTGATCGTAATAAAGAATTATTTTTATTTCCTCCAATGGTAAAATCAGAAACTATCACAACAGTTAAAAGAGGTATGTATGAAGTGATAAATGATAAAGGTGGAACCGCTTATTGGGCAAGGATTAAGCAAAAAGGTTTTGAAATGTCTGGCAAGACTGGAACAGCTCAAGTTATAGGAAAAGAGAAAATGGAAGAAATGGAAGAGAATGATGAAATGGAAACTAAATTTCAACATCATGCGTTGTTTGTGGCATTTGCACCTTATGAAGAACCAAAATATGCTATTGCTGTTGTTGCTGAGCATGGAAATAGTGGATCTGGAGCTGCGGCACCAGTAGCGAGAGATATACTATTATTCGCTCAAAAAAATAATATCGGTTTTTGAAAAATAAAAAATGAAAATAGAAGATTTTGGTTTTATTATATTTGTTAAAAAATTTGAAGAAAATTCTCTACTTGTAAAAATATTAAGCAAAGACAATGGTGTAATATCTGGATACATTAAGCATGTAAAAAAAGATTTAAACCAATATCAAATTGGTAATTTGGTTAGTTTTTCTTGGGTAGCAAAAACTGTAAATCAACTTGGGACTTTGAAAGTTGAATTAATTAGATCTTTTTTATCATGTTTTATATGTAATAGTTTTTATTTAAATCTTATAGAGAGTATAACATTATTGATAAATGATTTGATTTATGAACGATATTTAGAGCAGAATTTATATAATAAAATAAATTTGATTTTTGATTATATAGCTCATGATAAAGAAAAGGTATTAATTTTAAAAGAATATTTACATTTTGAAAATATACTCTTAAATGTCTTAGGAACTGGAATTATATTTGATGATGCTGTTGAACTAAGTAAATTATATTATATTTCACCCAATACCGG
>JAQTXT010000082.1 GCA_028688645.1 Rickettsiales bacterium | reverse complement strand
AGTATTACTTCAATAGAAGTTAGTGGAACATGTAATACTGGTTATGAACCAGCTGATAATGCAGATTATCCAGTTAGGTTATGTAATAGAGATGGAACATGGGGTAGTATGATTGTAGGATGTGTTGCTATATGTGAAGGTTGTTGTGATAATGATGAATTAAGAGATACAAATGATTATAGTATAACTTTTGAAAATGCTTTTGATTATAATGATGAAACAGAAAATGGTATTTGTTTAAATGGCTATTTTTTTGGTAGTGGCGGTGCGGCTACTACAATATCATTCACATGTAATAATTCAGTTTGGAATTGGCAGTATTCAAGTACATGTACTATTACTAGTTGTTTGAATAGCAGTTTAGATTATGATCCATATATTCCAGCAGATGCTACGGTTACTTCTTCTTATCCTAATCCAAGCGGAACTACGCCAATTGGTAATACTCAAAGTATTACTTTTACGATTGTAAGTCAAGGTGCTATTGGAGGAGTGGATGCTACATGCCAAAGTGATGGAACTTGGTCTTATGAAGCCCACATCTCGATGTAATACAGTAGAATAAAACTATATAAATATTTTTATTGAATTTTATATCTTATTTTATAATATCTGTTTTAAAGTGTTAATAAGAAATGAAAATGGAATTTTCTAAAACAAAGATAATTTTTATTCTTTTAGTTTGTTTTTTTGCTACAATAATAAGTTTTGGAAATTTTTTTAATTTAGGTGTATTTTCTAAAAATAAAGTTCATTTAGGGCTTGATTTGAGAGGTGGTTCTCAAATTTTGTTGAAGATAGATTATGAGAATTATATAAAAGAACATTTAACAAATACAATTAGTGATCTAAAAACTGAATTTAGAAAAAATCAAATAAGAACTATTCCGCAGTTGAAAGTCGAAATAAAGAATGGAGAGAAAGAGAACTATATTTATTTTGTTTTATCATCTGAATCGGATTTGAAAAAAATAAAAAAAATTGTTAAAGATGTTAATCCAGACTTAGATTTTAATCGTGTAATGGGCGATATTTATATAAAATATAATAAAGATACTTTAGAAAAAATAAAGTATAAATTGTTGGAACAATCAATAGAAATTGTTAGAAAAAGAGTTGATGAAACTGGAACAAAAGAGCCAACTATTCAGGCGCAAGGCAGAGATAGGATCTTAGTTCAAGTTCCAGGTATGGAAAGTCCAGATGAATTAAAACAAGTTTTGGGTAAAACTGCAAAAATGACTTTTCACTTTGTAAATACAGAAATTTTAAAAGATGGCATTTTACCTCCAAATGTTGAAAAAATGAAAGAAATGAACGGTGAATATTATTATAATGTTGATAAGACTGTAATTTTAAATGGTGATTTGTTGCAAGATGCAAATGCCACATATAGTGATGGACAACCAGCTGTTAGTTTTAATTTTAATAGTTTAGGTGCAAAAAAATTTGCTGACATTACGAGAGACAATGTTGGTAAAATATTAGCTATAGTGCTCGATAGTGAAGTAATTACTGCGCCAAGAATTAATACTCCAATACTTGGTGGTGATGGAATAATTTCTGGACATTTTACAACAGAGGAAGCTAATCAAGTTGCTTTGTTGCTGAGAGCTGGGGCATTGCCTGCACCATTGGAAGTTATTGAAGAAAGGGTTGTTGGACCATCTTTAGGACAAGATTCAATTAAAAGTGGGCTGAATGCTTGTGCTTTGGGATTTATTATTACTTTGTTATTTGCTTTAATTTTTTATAGATTCTTTGGTTTTTTAACATGTATAACATTGACTGCTAATTTATTTATTACATTGGGAGCTTTATCATTGCTCAATGCAACCTTAACATTACCAGGTATAGCGGGTATTATTTTGTCAATAGGTATGGCGGTTGATACAAATGTTTTAATTTTTGAAAGAATTAGAGAAGAGTACAAGGCGTCTGGAAAAGTATATAATTCTATAGCAAGCGGATTTGATTTTGCTTGGGTAACAATTTTCGATTCAAACATTACTACATTATTAATTGCATTGATACTATTCATGTTGGGAACTGGATCTGTTAAAGGATTTGCTTTAGTTCTTGGAATCGGTATATTTGCTTCTTTATTTTCTGGAGTTTTGTTAACAAAACTATTATTATCTATTTGGTTGAATAAATTTCAACCAAGAACAATTAAAATTTGGAGTACAAAATGAAATCATTTAAATATATTTTAGTTTTATTATTATGTTCTACTCTATCAGCTTTTGCTGAGGATTATAACGATGATATTTATGGAGATGATAGTAGTAGCAGTGATTATTCAAAATCATCGACACCAAAATATCAAAAAGATGCCACTAAGACTTCTTCAAAAAAAACTAATGAAGATCAAATGTTTGAGGGTTATGTTTTAAGCGAATTTTATGTAAATACACTTACAGATTCAAAAGATAAAGTTAGAAGTAATGATAGTTCAACAAATTCATACTTATATTTAGAATCTCTAGCGAAATTAAATTTTGGAAAAGGTTTTTTTGCTGAAACAAAATGGTATTTAAAGCCAGTAAATAAAAGACTTTATACTAATGATATTTATGGAAAAGATACATCTCGTGTAATAGGAGATTCGTCAAATAGTGATTTTTATGGAAAAGATGATTATGTTAAAAGAACTTTTCAATTTTCAAGTTATGGCTTAGGAGTTGAAACTTTATATGCTGGTTATAAAAATTCAAATTTAGCGTTTGGTTTAGGAAAAATAATTCCAACATTTGGAAGTGCTTATGATAAATCAAGATTTAGCGGTGTATATGGTATATCAATGCCGGAAGAATATAAATTAATTGATAAAATCGGTGGTTATGTATCAGCAATCTTCCCATTTGGTGATATAACATTTAATATGTTCTACGATGATACAAGTGATTTAAGTAATACAATGTTTAAAAAACAAGGAAGAGATAAATCAAAAGGTGGTGCTGGAAATACTGATAAATTAAATAATTTTTCTTTAACATTTAATGGAAAATTTGATGATTTATCATTAAATGTTGGTTATAGACAATTAGAAGCGTCTTTACCAAGAGAAAATGATGAAAATGGATATGTTATTGGTGCTGAATATTTAGTAGAATTGCCTTATGATATTAATTTCTTGCCTTTTGCAGAATTTACTTATTTAGATGATTTTGACGGTATGAAATCGAGAAATGTATCGTATTTAACAACATTTTTGCCTTTAATCTATGAAAATTGGCATTTTATAGTTTCAAATACTTCAAAATATGATAATGAAAAAGGTTATCATAATTATACAAGCTATTTAACTCAAGCATCAATTGGCTATAAATTTGACTTCGGATTGATGGTCGATGTTGCAAAAGTTTGGGAAAGATATGTAAAAAAAGCTGATGATTTTAATGAAGTTGGCACAAGAGATAAATGGGTAAAACATTCTGATTCTTGGGCGTTTATGGTATCATATTTGTATCAATTTTAGTTAAAAATAAGTGCTATTAATTTAGCACTTATAAATTTTGTTTATATTTTAAAATTAAAATATAAAATAGTAAAAACATAATAAGTCTTTGAATTGAGATTATATAAAAAGTATTTAATAGGGAATTTATTTAAGCCATTGATAGTATCGCTGACTACGCTGGTATTAATTATTTGGAGTAGTAGAGTTGTTAAATTCATGGATTATGTTGTTGAAGATGGAGCTAAATTTGCTAGCTTTTTCAAATTAACATTATTAATACTTCCCTCGTTAGTATTAACGATATTGCCACTTACTATTTTTTTAACTGTTATTTTAACTTACAATAAACTTATAGAAAATAGAGAAATAATCATTCTTAAAAATTGTGGAATTAAAAAAAGCCAACTCTTAAATCCATTAATTGTTTTGGCTGCTATTATTGTTGTTTTTTCTTATTTTATTAGTTTATATGGCTCATATAAATCAAGTTTAATGGTAAGAGAATTGAAACAGGAAATTCAAAATAATATTTCATTTTCGATGGTGAAAGAGGGGTCTTTTATTAAATTTAAAAATATTGTTATTTATGCTGATAAAAAAGACAAAAATAAAATTTTTAATGTGTTGATTTATAATCAAGCTAAGACAGAAGAAAAAAAGAATTTTTTATTGCAAGCAAAAATGGCGGAAATAAATGCTAATATTATAACTTTATATGATGGTAATTTTCAGCAATTCACTTCTAATTATGAGAAAGCTCCAGAGATTGTATTTTTTAAAAAATATTATATAAATTTGGATGATTTAATAAATGAACAAAATGTATCTATTTTTAAAACAGATAGTGTTTCAACGCTTGAATTAATAAAAATAATTAAAAATTATGATGATTATAAACAATTTTTCCCAAATAAAAATAAAGTTATTTATGAACTTAATTATAGATTAACTTTTCCACTATTATCAATTATTATAGCATTCTTATCTGGTTCATTAATGTTGGAGGCTACATTTAATAGGGTAAGTAATTCAAAAATTCTATTAAAAACTTCAATAATTTCTGGTTCTGTGTATATTATTTTATTATCATTATATCAAAAAGTTGCAGATGGTTTGATTTTTTTATATATTTTATATGTTTGTATTATGCTTCTGCTGTTATTATCATTTATAATGATAAGAGAAAGAAATAATGTAAAAGGTTGAATTTAATGTTTAAAGTAAAAAAGTTTTCCGTTTATATAGCAAAAGATATTTTAAAAAATTTCTTTATAATGTTTTTTGGACTACTTTTGTTATTTTTTGCTGTTGATTTTTTTGAGGTTTCAAAAGATGTAAAACAGATTCCAAATGGTCTTAAGATTGCAATACAAATTGTGCTATTTAGAATTCCTAATTTGTTAGAAACAATTTTACATTTTATTGTTTTATTAGCAGGTCTCTTTACTTTTTACAAACTTTCAAATAATAGCGAAATTGTTATTATGAGAAGTAGTGGCAGATCTATATTTCAAATAATAAAATTTCCAACATTTATAGCTTTTTTATTTGGTATTTTTGTTATAGGAATCTATAATCCGATATCCGCTAGTTTGAATGTAAAATCTGAAAGATTAAAAAATATTTATTTAAAGAATGAGAAAGAAGATCTATTCGAAGCTCAAAATGGTATTTGGTTTAAACAAAAAAATATAGAAGATGGAATCGGATATATTATAATTAAAGCAGATAGAGTGTATAAAGAACTATTAATATTTAATGATGTATTTTTAATTTTTACGGATGATAACAACAATTTTGTTAAAAGAATAGATACTAGTATGTTGAAATTGAACAATGATAATGCTTGGATATTAACCAATAGTTATATAACACAGAAGGGCGAAAAAACTGAGTTTGTAAAAGAAATAAGTTTAAAAACCAACTTAACAAAAAGTTTTATATCGAAAACAATACAAAATAATTACGAATCAATTTATAATATCCCATTTTGGAAATTAAGAAGTTCAATAAGAGATTTAAAAGAATCTGGATTTGATTCAAGGAAATTTGAAATTAGATATTATTATATGTTAACATTGCCATTTTTGTTTGCGATTATGATTTTAGTTTCCGCTTATTTTGGTATTATTCATAATAGAGAAAATAAAAAATATATTTCTATTATAAAAGGAATAGCTGTTGGTTTTGCAATATTTATTACACATAATATAGTTTTTGAATTAACAAGTGCTGATAAATTGACAATTTTTGACGGCTCTATTTTGCTAGTTTTGATTTTTATAATATTGGCGATATATCTGTTGATTAAAAAAGATATATTAAGTAATTTTAATAAAAAATTTTAAATTAATGAAAATTATCAATTATTTTTTTATTTTGCTTGTAAAGATATATCAGATTGCAATTTCGCCATTTTTTCCAAAAAGATGCAATTTTGAACCTTCTTGTTCTGAATATATGATTGAATCAATCAAAGTACATGGAATTTTCAAAGGATTTTATTTAGGAACAAGGAGAATTTTGAAATGTACTCCAAATCGTCAATTTACTTACGATCCAGTTCCACCAAAAAAGAAAAGTAGACAATAATTTTATTTATATTAATTTTATATTATAAGTTGAAGAAAATAGGAGAAAAAATGTATAATAAATTAAAAAACATAATTCCACATAAGGTTAAAATCGACAATTTCAATGCAAGGTTGTTAGATGTAAATCAAGATTTGGATTTAGTTCAAAAATTTTTAGAACATAATGAAGATTTTTTTAAACTTACTACTGGTAAAGGGGTTGACAAAAATGAGGGAAAATTGTTTTTTGATAATTTACCGCAAAACAAAAAAATAGAAGATAAATTTATTATTGGTATTTTTGATAATAATGTGTTAATTGCTTTAATTGATTTAGTTCAAGGTTTTTTAGAAGAAAGCCAATGGGTAATGGGTTCATTCATAATCGATAAGGATTTTAGACATAAGAATATAGGAATGAGATTATTGCAAATTCTTGAAGAATTATTGGTGACTTTTAAAGTTAATATTTTAAGAATAGTAGTTCAAGAGTACAATCCAAATGCTGTTAAATTTTGGGTTAAAAACGGTTTTGTAGAAATACAAAGATTACCACATCCAGTTTTTTCAGAGAAATCAAATGTTATAATGATTAAAAAATTGAAGAAAAAAGAACCAACTATTTATGATAAATTTTTCAAGAATGGGAAATTGGTTGCCCTACCATCAAAACCTGATGAACAACAAGAATTGTATAAAATTATGCAGTCTTGGTTTGAAAAGGGAAAAAAATATGCAGAACCAGAGATTAATAATATTATTAAATCAAAAATAGAATATAGTGATCATGCCACACTAAGAAGAAATTTGGTTGATACAAATTTTTTAAGTAGAAGCGCCGATGGAAAGGAATATTGTATAAATTAAATATTTATTTATGCAACAGGTCTATTAAAATTTTATAAAAAAGCACTTTTTTCAAAGTGCCTTTTTTAATTATCCTAACTTTTTCTTTAAAATATCATTAATTATTTTCGGATTTACTTTGCCACTGCTTGCTTTCATGGTTTGCCCTACAAAAAATCCAAACAATCTTTCATTTCCGCCTTTATATTCTGCTACTT
>JAQTXT010000081.1 GCA_028688645.1 Rickettsiales bacterium | reverse complement strand
TAAAGAAATAAAAATTGGGTATTTGCGTGGTCAAAATAAAGAAATATTAAATACTAAATTGACCCCTACCAATGCAAGCACAGGAGATAACCCAAGTATTGGTGTAGCTATTGATCAAATAGGTACGGCTAAATTGCCTTTTTTTAAGGCTTTTTGGGAAGGACTACAATTAGACTGGAATGTTACAAAAGGAACGGTTACGGGGCTTTATGGGCTAATAAAGACAGGAATACAAGGTAAAGGGAGCTTTTCTTCAGTTACTGGACCAGTTGGAATGGTTAGTATAGTAGGAGATGCTTATGATTTTGGTTTTGTGTATTTATTGTCTTTTGCAGCTTTAATTTCAGTGAATCTTGCAGTTATAAATTTGATACCATTTCCAGCATTAGATGGAGGAAGATTATTCTTTTTACTTATAGAAAAAATAAAAGGTTCACGTATTAAGCCTCAGATAGCAAATATGGCAAATATGATTGGTTTTAGTATTTTAATTATACTAATGATATTAGTTACGTACCACGATATCGTTAAATTATTTTAAATTCTATGGAAGTACAAGTTAAATCCTGTCAAAATTGCAAAAAAGATTTCACAATTGAAACTGAAGATTTTAATTTTTATGAAAAGATACAAGTTCCTCCACCTACTTTTTGTCCTCTTTGTCGAGCCGAAAGAAGACTTGCTTTTAGAAATGAACGAAAACTTTTTAAGGTAAAAGATGCTTTTTCTGGGAAAGATATTTTTTCTTTATACCCAGCAAAAGGTGGAATTAAGTCCGTTACTGAAGAAGAATGGTTTAGTGACACTTGGGATGCAATCGATCATGCACGTGATTATGATTTTTCAAAAACATTTTTTGAGCAAATTTTTGATTTAAAAAAAATAATACCAGTTGCTTCTTTGAGAGTTCAATATATAGTAAATAGCCCATACATTGCAAATGCTACTGCATTAAAAAATTCTTATCTTTGTTTTAATTCAAATCATTCTGAAGATTGCATGTATGGTAATGCAAACGATTTTTCTAAGGATTGTGTTGATAATTCTCATATTAATCACTGTGAAAGATGCTATGAATGTTTTTGGATGGAAAATTGTTATCAATGTTATTTTTCTATTATATGTAAAGAATCATATAATCTTTATTTTTCTAAAAGTTGTCTTGGTTGCTCTAATTGTTTTGGTTGTGTTGGTTTAAGAAAAAAGCAATATTGTATTTTTAATAAAGAATACACAAAAGAAGAATATGAACAAGAATTAAAAAAAATGAATTTAAATACTATCTCAGGTATTTCTAATGCCAGAAAGAAAGTGAGAGAATTTTGGTTGACTCAGCCAGTAAAAAATCATCAAGGCTTAAAAAATCTAAATTCTACGGGTTCTTATGTTACTAATTGTAAAAATGTAAATGATAGTTTTATAGTAAGGGAAGGAGAAAATGTAAGATATTCTCAATATTTACAAGTTCCCAAAAGTAAAGATTGTTATGACGCAAGTGCATGGGGAGATAATATGGAATTACATTATGAAACTTGTCTTTGTGGCGACAATTCTTACAATATAAAATTTTCCGATAATTGTTGGCCGAATTGTAAAAACCTTGAGTACTGCATGAATTTGTTTAGCTCTTCAGATTGTTTTGGTTGTGTTGGTTTAAGAAAAAAACAATATTGTATTTTAAATAAACAATACAAAAAAGAAGAATACTTTGAAATAGTAGAAAAAATAAAGCGTCATATGGATGAAAATCCTTATTTTGATAAAAGAGGCCTCGTTTATAAATATGGAGAATTTTTTCCGATTGAGTTTTCATTGTTTGGTTATAATAATACTACCGCGATACAATTTTTCCCCATGACAAAAGAAAAAGCCCTAGAGAATAACTACCCTTGGGTTGAGATTCCTAAGGGTGAATATAAATCTACAAAAAAGGTATCTGAATTGCCAGATTCTATTATTGATGTTAATAATGATATTTTAAAAGAAATAATTGAATGTGAAAATTGCAAAGACGCATATCGTGTATTGGAAAATGAATTATTGTTTTATAAAAAAGAAAACATACCACTTCCAACTATGTGTCATGAATGTAGATTTAAAAGAAGAATCGAAGATAGACTAAAAATTGAATTATATAAAAGAAAATGTATGTGCACAGGTCTTAGTGATGAAACCAATAAATATAAAAATAATACTGAACATATTCACGGAAAATCTCCTTGTGAGGAGTCTTTTAAGACTGGATATGGACCTGATATGCTTGATATAGTGTATTGCGAAAAGTGTTATCAGCAAGAAGTGTACTAAAACTGTGGATAAATACGAAGGAGAGTCCTTCGTATTTATCCACAGTTGCAAAATAAAATCTAAATTTTGATATTTTTTTGACTTTTATATTATTATATTATAATATAAGGGTGTATTTATAAGTAATTTTTACAAAAAATTTATGAAAATTGCACTTTTAACCGGAGGACCATCATTAGAAAGAGGAATATCATTAAATTCAGCAAGATCAGTGCTTGATCATCTAGATGGTGATGGTATTGATATTTTACCAATATATTTTGATACAAAAAAAAGATCATATAAAATATCTAAATCTCAGCTTTATTCAAATACTCCTTCAGACTTTGATTTTAAATTAGCACAAAATTCTTCAGCGATGAGTCAAAAAACATTAATAAAACTTCTTAAAGAAGTTGATATTGTTTTTCCTGCAATGCATGGACCATTTGGAGAAGATGGACAGATTCAATCATTTCTTGAAAAAAATAATATTCCATTTATTGGATCTGGAAGTAAAGCTTGTAAGATGGCTTTTGATAAATATGAAGCTAATAAAAACATAAGTTCTAGTGGATTTTATACTTTACCGTCTACTCTTTTAAAAATTTATGACAAAAATAATTCAAAAATAATTAATGACTTCTTTAAAAGAAATAAAATTAAAAGAGCGATAGTTAAACCTGCTACTGGAGGTTCTAGCATTGGAGTTTTTTCAGTAAATTCTCCTGAAGAAGCACTAAAGAAAACTAATATTATTTTCTCTAAAAGAATGGATACAAAGGTTGTATTAGAACCTTTTGCAGAAGGTAAGGAATTTACAGTAATAATTTTACAAAATAAATTAGGTATGCCAGTGGCTGTAATGCCATCAGAAATAGAAATGGCTTATCACGAAGGACGGATTTTTGATTTTAGAAAAAAATATTTGCCCACAAATCAAGTTAAGTATCATTGTCCTCCTAGATTTTCAAATAAAGTAATAAAAAGAATCCAGACCGAAGCTGAACAGTTGTTTTCTTTTTTTAACATGAATGATTTTGCTCGTTTTGATGGATGGGTTTTAGATAATGGAGAAATTTGGTTTTCTGATTTTAATACAGTATCGGGAATGGAGCAAAATAGTTTTCTTTTTCAACAAGCTTCAGTTTTAGGAATGAGTCACAGGGATTTATTAAATTATGTTGTCAAAAATTCTTGTAGTAGACAAAAAATTGAATTTTCTAAAAGAATATCTAAAAATATAAAAAGAAAGTCAGTATCAGTTATATTTGGAGGCACTACATCAGAAAGACAGGTATCATTAATGAGTGGTACTAATGTTTGGTTAAAATTAAAAAAATCAAAAATATATGAACCAAAACCTTACTTATTAGGTTTTGATAATACTGTATGGGAATTGCCGTATTCGTTAATTTTGAATCACACAGTTGAAGAGATTGTAGAAAATGCAAATAATGCTAAAAATAGAAGTCACGATATAGATGATTTAATAAATGAGATTAAAAGAGCTCTTATATTATCTGATGACGAAATTTCAGAAAAATATTTTGAGCCTAAAGTAATGTCTTTGGATGATATGACAAATAAATCAAAATTTGTTTTTCTGGGTCTCCATGGAGGTGACGGTGAAAATGGAAAAATTCAAGAATTCTTAACGGACAAGAAGAAAAAATATAATGGTTCAGATGAAAAGACTTCTAGTCTATGTATGGATAAATTTAAAACCGGTGAATTTATTCGAAGTATAAAGATAAAAGGTATTGATATTGCTTCTCAAAAGGTTGTTCATCTTAAAGATTTAGATTTTAAAAATATTAATAGTCTTTGGGCTCAACTAAAAAAAGAACTTAGGTCTAAGACCATTATTGTTAAACCAAAAGATGATGGCTGTTCTACTGGTGTTGCTCATTTATATAATCAAAATGATCTTAAAAATTATTTGTTAAATTTACAAAATGGAACATGTATTCCGGTTGGAACATTGAAAAATCAAGATACAATAATAGAAATGCCTAATATTCAAAATGAAATCTTGTTTGAAAAATTTATAGATACAGATATAGTTAAAATAAAAGGTAATAAAATAAAACACATTAGAAAAAGTGGCTGGGTTGAAGTTACAATTGGAATTCTTGAGCAAGATAACGAGCTATATGCATTTAATCCAAGCATAACAATTGCAGAAGGTGAAGTTCTTTCATTAGAAGAAAAGTTTCAAGGAGGCACAGGAGTAAATATTACTCCTCCACCAAAAGAAATTATACGACCAAAAGCTGTAGTAAAAGCTCGTAAATTGGCTGAAACTATTGCGACAAGGATAGGTATAAGAGGTTATGCTAGGATTGATGCATTTATGAACATAAATACTGGAGCGCTTTGTGTAATCGAGGTTAATACATTACCTGGGCTTACACCTTCTACTGTGCTTTATCATCAAGCCTTATCAGAAAATCCACAAATTTTTCCATTAGAATTACTAGAAAAAATTATTAAAAATAGTGGATATTAAAAAGTATTCATTTTAAATCTTGAATGAATAAAAAACTTCCACTTGCGTATGTAGAATTATCTAGTAAAAATCTTGTACACAACATAAGAATATTTAAACGTTTTTCAAATAAGACAAGAATAATTGCAGTAATAAAAGGGAATGCTTATGGTCATGGGCAAAATGAAATTGCAAAAATTTTAGATCCCCATGTTGATTTTTTTCAAGTTAATAGTTTTTTAGAGCTTAAATTACTTCGTAAGATAAGTAAAAAAAAGGTATTTGTTTTAGGATATGTTTCTTTTGTTGATTTGGAAGAAGCAATTAAACTAAATTGTATTTTAGCTATTTTTTCGCTAAAGAATTTAGAAGAAATAGATAAATTAGCAAAAAGTTTAAACGTAAAACAAGAAATTCATATACCCGTTGATGCATTTTTAGGTAGGGAAGGATTTTCCAAAGATGAGTTAATAGAAATATTTAAGAATATTAAATATTTAAAAAATATTAAATTAACAGGAATGTACGCTCATTTTGCGAATATCGAAGATACAGATAATTTTTTACATGCCAAAAAACAAATAGACATATATAGCGAGATGTTAGAATTAGCAAAATTATACGATTTTAGTAATTTACAAACTCATATTTCTGCGACATCAGGCTTTTTTGTTTATGAATTTAATAAAAATATAAATTCATTTATAAGATTGGGTATTGGATTATATGGATTGTGGCCAAGTGAACATATTAAATATCAATACCTGCCTACAGGAAAGCAAGGTAAAAATAAAATAGAACTAAAACCAGTATTATCTTTAAAAACAAAAGTTGCTCAAATAAAAATTTTACCAAAAGGGTATCCAATAGGATATGGGCTTACATATATTACAAAAATTACCACAAAAGTTGCTATTATACCTATGGGTTATGCTGATGGCATAGACAGGGGTCTTTCTAATAATGGTGAAGTTTTAATTTTGGGATCTAGGTGTAAAATCTTAGGAAGAGTAGCAATGAATATGTTTGTAGTTGATGTGACACATTTAAATAATATAGAAGTTGAAGATGAGGTTGTAATAATTGGCAAACAAGGGGATATTGAAATAACCGTAGAAGAAATAGCTAAAAAAATTGATTCAATAAATTATGAAGTTATAACTCGTCTTAACCCACTTTTACCGAAAATAGTTATTTAGCAAATGGGTTAAAGTTTGTATTAGTATCAAAAAAGTCTTCACCTTCTTTTTTCTTTAAGAAAGAAACTATTTTGTATGTTATAGGAGTAAATAATATTTCGATGGCTGTTTTAAATAAATAATTTGAAATTATTAAAGTAATTAAAAGAGAGTTTGGTAATATTCCCCAAAAAGCAATTATTATAAAAATAGTACTATCCAATAATTCTCCTACGATAGTAGAACTTATAGTTCTTATCCAAAGCATTTTACCTTTAGTTAATATTTTTATTTTTGCTAATATATATGAATTTGAAAAAGATCCTATTGTATATGCTATTAAACTAGCTAATACTATTCTTGGTGTTATTCCTAATATTAAGTCATAAGCATTTTGATTGTTCCAATCTGGTGCTCCCGGTAATTTGCCTACAATTATAAATACCAAGGACATAAGTAGCGCCATAAAGAATCCAAGCCATATAACACTCTTTGCTTTTTTATATCCATATACTTCTGTTAATATATCTCCAAAAATATAACTAAGAGGGAAGAGTAATGTTCCTCCGTCGAATAAAAACCATTTTAAATCAATGATTTTAGTTGAAGCAATATTTGAAATAAGCAGTACTGAAACAAAAAATACGCTTATACTTGTTAAATATTTATATGATTTTTGCATGATTTTTATTCTACTATAGTTTTTTAAAAATTAATAGAAAAAAATTTTATTCTGCGAGCTGTCATTATAACCAGGTACTTTTCCATCTCACTTCGCTTGCAAGGAAAAGTCTTTCGATTCCTTC
This sequence comes from Rickettsiales bacterium, assembly GCA_028688645.1. Taxonomy (GTDB): domain Bacteria; phylum Pseudomonadota; class Alphaproteobacteria; order Rickettsiales; family UBA1997; genus CALXSC01. Next base: position 340 of record JAQTXT010000081.1, on the reverse strand, counting down.
ATCATCTCGAAATTATAAATAACAAAGCACAGCTTTTTACTGTTTTTTGTTAAATAATTGGCGGGCGATGAGGGAATCTTTCCTTACAGAAACAGTATACCTTTTCAATTTAGCTTTGCTAAATAATGAAAAGCTTTTCGATTCCCTCCGTAAGCAAAGCAGTTTGCTTACTATCGCCCAACAAAAAAGACAGTTTCACTGTCATTTTTTTGTAGCGGGCGATGAGGGAATCTTTCCTTACAGAAACAGTATACCTTTTCAATTTAGCTTTGCTAAATAATGAAAAGCTTTTCGATTCCCTCCGTAAGCAAAGCAGTTTGCTTACTATCGCCCAACAAAA
>JAQTXT010000003.1 GCA_028688645.1 Rickettsiales bacterium | reverse complement strand
ATGTCCTACTAGTGAATATACAGAAATTACAAAAAAGAAAATTAGTTGTGATAATGGAACATGGAATACTATCGCAGATGATATTTGTCTATATAATGCTTGTTCAACTGATGTAATAAATACTTATAAATCTAGTAATTTGCCAGAATTAGCAAATATTACAATAGGAGCTACTGATATTATAGAAAATGGAGCAGATAAAACTTATACATGCGATGTAAATTATGAAGGTAGTATAGTATTATCATGCAGTGATGGTAATATAACTGGATATACAGGTTCATGCTCTCCAACTTGTACGGGATTAAGTTTAGCTTCTAAGATATCTAATGCATCACAAACAAGTTGGTACACTTGTCCAACAAATAATGTGTCTTGTACATCTGGTGGAACAGTATCCGTAGCAGCTACAATATATGCTCAAAATACTTATGCATATTTGAACGCATGTAATACTACATATATGAAAAGTGCAACAGCTATATATAAATGTACTGGACTTAACACTTGGACAGAAGATACTTATGGATATTGTGTTGGTCAAGTAAAAGATCAATATTTAGAAAGTGGTTCAAATGGAGCTACTAGAAGTGATGCTTGGCAGGCATTCACCCCTTCTATGAATGGATATTTAAGTCAAGTAGATGTTTATGGAATGTTGAGCTATAGTCAAACATTTTATGTTTATGAGGGTGAAGGAACATCGGGAACATTGCTTCATACACAATCAATATCTTTTGCAGGTGGTAACACATGGAGAAGCATCGTTTTGTCGACACCGATACATGTAACAAATGGTTCAAAATATACTTTTAGAATAATAGCAGGAACTGCAAGTGATGGTTGGCATAGTAATTGGTATTATTATGGAAGCATTTACTCTGGTGGTTCTTCAAGTATACAGGATGGTTTTCAATTTAGAACCTATACTGTTCCTAGTCCTCCTGCTGAATAAACTTTATTTGAATTTTATATATATTTAAATTAAAATATCCTATCAGTTAATAGGATATTTCTTATCTTGGTAGCGAGAGGGGGACTCGAACCCTCGACCCAGGGATTATGATTCCCTTGCTCTAACCAGCTGAGCTACCTCGCCATGTACGATATACTTATATTTATTTTCTATGTAAAAGTCAAGCAGATTTATAAATATTTATTGAAAAATTATATCTTTAGACTATCCTAAAAATAGTTTATTATGAAAATAATTTTATGAAAACGACTTTTCAAAATGTTAGAGGAACTCAAGATTTTCTTGGTGAAAATATTGAAAAATATAATTGTGTTATTGAAATAGCAAAAAGAAATGCGAAAGCTTATAATTTTCATGAAATTATTACTCCAATAATAGAGTTTAGTAATCTTTTTGAAAGAAGTGTCGGTGATGGATCTGATATAGTTATGAAAGAATTATATAGGTTTGAAGATAGAGGTGGTAATATACTTGCGTTAAGACCAGAATTTACGGCTGGTGTTGTAAGAAGTTTTTTGAATAATGACGAATTAAACCAAAATCTACCTCAAAAGTTGTTTTCTTATGGACCAGTATTCAGATATGATAGACCACAAAAAGGAAGATATAGACAATTTAATCAAATTAATTGTGAGTATATAGGGATCAAAGAATATATGGCTGATGTAGAGATTATTTCTCTTGCCTATAAAATTTTAAAAGATTTGGGTTTAAAAAATATTACACTTGAAATTAATTCACTTGGATCAAATGAGTGTAAGAAAAAATATGAAGATGCTCTTAAAAAATATTTTGAGAGTTTTAGAGAAAGTCTTTCAGAAGATAGTAAAACTAGATTAGAAAAAAATCCTTTAAGAATATTAGATAGTAAAGAAGATTGTGATAAAGAGCTGTTAAAAAATGCTCCAAAAATTAGTGATTTTTATACTGATGAAGAAAAAATATTTTTTGATAATATTTTAAAATCTCTTGATAAATTGGGTGTTAAATATTTTGCAAATAATCTATTGGTTAGGGGGCTTGATTATTATACTTCAACGGTTTTTGAATTTACCACAACAGATTTAGGCGCTCAGTCAACTGCATTGGGTGGTGGTAGATATGATGATTTAATTGAACAAATGGGTGGTGTTTCAATTCCAGCTGTTGGTTTTGGTGGTGGCGTTGAAAGGATGATGTTATTGTTAGATGAAAAATTATTGAAAAAAGAGGAAATTATTGCTGTAATTCCTATTTCTGAAAATGAAATTGATTTTTGTTTTGATTTGGTAAATAAGTTGAGATTAGAAGGAAAAAAAATTGAATTTATTTATTCTGGAAAATTTAAGAAGAAAATGGAAAAAATGGATAAGTGTGGAGCTGACTTTGCGATAGTTATTGGTGAGGAGGAGATCAAAACTAACAAATTAAAAATTAAAAATTTAAAAGACGGAATAACAAAGGATTTTGTTTATGATACGAAATAATAAAGGTTATAATCTTTTAATGTTGACTACTATAGTATTGATACTCTCAGTAATAATGTCGGCAGTTTTAAGATTTTATAGTATAACTAGTTATAAAAGAAGAATTTTTACAACAACTTCAAGATTTCATGAAATAGATTTGGCTATAAAAAGTTATGTTTCTAAATACAATCGATTTCCATGTCCTGCACCGTTAAATTGTGATAAAGATAGTTGTGTGGTTACTGATGATCATATTGGCGTTGAAAGAGTTGACACAAATGGAGATTGTGATATTAGTGATCCCGGAGTATTTCAATCTGACCTTAATTCTTCTAATACTTCTTATTATGGTGGTATTCCGGCTCTTACTCTTGGTTTAGCAAATAATTATATTGTTGATGGTTGGGGAAATAAAATTGTTTATATTATACCTGAAGAATTAACGAAAGATGAATCATATAGCGAATTTTTATATGCAAAAAATCATCCTGAAGTAACTAATATTACAATAAATGGTTCAACATCAACTCTTAATAGAGAATATATAAAAGATGGAATAGTTTATTTGCTCATCTCTTTTAATAGAAATACCGAAGGTACTTATTTATATGATAATAAAAGGGCAAATTACTTTACTGGAACAGAAAATTATCCAGTGGCAGATTTTATCGTTAATACTGCAGATAAAAAATTATTATTTTATAGTAAAGATTATAACAGTTTTAAGATAGAGGGACTTGAGGAAGAAATGCAGATTTGCCCAGATACATACCCTCCTATACCAATTGGGACAACTGGCAAGACAATAACTTTTTATTCTGGAAAATATGGAGAAATTGTATTTTCAAATGAATTTTGTCCGTCTGAAGTTCAAACTCCAGCACAAGCCAGTGATTATTATTATCTTTCTACATATAGAGAAAATGGATTGTTAATTGATAATAGAGCAGCAAAAAGATGTGGAAAAAATGGAGAGTGGGAAGACGGTTTTGTATATTCATGTGAATTATTACCTAAATGTGTAAAACCAGCAAATGACAGTAGATATTCAACGCTGCATTGGGCAAATACTGATTTTACAGTTCCAAATACCGGTGAAGCTCGAGAAGATTTTAATGCTGTAATATTAAAATGTTTTTATAGTGATGAAGATGGTGCAATATGGTATGAAATTTAATATTTTAAAATTTTTAGTTATAAATATTTCTTGCAATGTTTTTTAATTTCATTTACAATTTATGAAATTTAAAATAAAAATAATTTTATATGAAAACAATACAAAGTAACAACATTTTAGAGTTGGGAGAAGTTATAGAGGCAAGAAGTGGCGTTAATTCTACAGGTGATGACAAGGCTCCTTTACTTGAGAATAAAGTAGATGAAGAAATATTATCTAAAGAACAAAAAACATTTCAAGAAATGTTGGCATCGAGAAGGAGGAGATTTTTAAGTCTTTGCAGTGGATGTTCTATTTTATAATTAATAATTTAGTTCATTATGACACATTTAAATAGTTATTTTAGATGTGACTAGCTAGTTTAAATAATTTTATCTAATTGTTTGACAAATGTGGAATACTTTCTCCAGACCATTCACTTTCTTTATTAAAATTAACTGATTGTTTCTCGCCACAAGCATTCCATATCATGTCAAAAATATATCTTATATGTGTTTTTAAATCCACATTATAATCCTTTAATTCAAGTTCTGGTAAGCTTATAACATTTCTATCGATAGCATTTGTTATTTTTTTCTCACCATCTGAATTTTCGTATAAAATTCTATAACCTTTTGCTCCAACTAACGATACAAAAATATAAATTGGTGGTTGAACTCTAAAATTCTTTAAAATTTTTAAAAATTCTAATGATTTTCTTATTAAATAATATTCATAACCACTTTTTCCGCCATAAATGACTTTTAATTTATTTTCTATCAGATTTGGTATCATTTCAAAAGGATTTTTTATTTCATCAAACATTTTATTACTTGATGATAAAAATTCTACAATTCCATTTCTATGTAATTGACAGTATGTATTTATTCCTCTATCATTCATCTGATAAGCTATTAATCCGTCAAAATTAATTCTTTGTTCTGGAAAATTTATTTTAATTTCTGAGTTTGCTAAGTCCAAATATGTTTGTCTTGTAAAAGCGTCAAATGGTATAAAATTTATTAAAACTTTTGGGGCAATTACTGTTGGCAATAATGTATTATTGTTTAGGGCATTATCAATTTTTGTTTGATTATATTTTTTAATTTCTTGCATAAAATTCTCCGATTTTAAAAATAAATTTCTCAATTCATATACATCTAGTAGTAAATTTTTATCAGATTTTCTCATATAAAATTTATTAAATCTTTGAAGTGAAACCATATGCGGGAAAAGAGGGCTATGTTCTATTCTAATAACTATTGCATATTTGTTATCTTTTAAGTTAATGTACCTGACTTTAAAATTATCAAATTTTGGTTCTAAACCATTCATTATGATTTGTTCCATTCTATTTTTTTCAATGGCTATATTGTTTGATGAAAATCCACATAATTCCTTTGCTTGACTATATTTATCTTCTTCTATACCGATTATAATTTCTCCACCGCTTGCATTCGCAAAAGCCGAAACATCTTTTAGCAATTCTTTTTTATCAGTATCAGTTTTTCCGTAAGGACTTCTTTTAAAATCAAGAAAACTGTCTTCTTGCCTTTGATTATCAACAAGGTTTTTTAAATCATCTTCGGTTATTTGTTTTATGTCTTTATCGATTGCAAACTGCATTAACATGGAGCAATATTCAATACATTGAAACTACAATATTTTTTTTATTTGTCTATCTCAAAATTTTATTAAAATTATCTCTTTGTTATTTTTATATGTTTGGTAATCGAGGAACAGAACTGGAACTGGTTGTTTTTACATTTTCTTTTTGAACGGATCTAACACTACTAGGTTTTGCTTGTAATTTAATTGGCGGTAGTTTTACTGATGATTTAGGTTTAGGTCTTAAAAATTCTGCTAAATTATATTGGCCATTTTCTCTGTACATATATATAATATTTTTTTAAGTAGTATAATTATTTTTTTATAAAACTCAAATTATAAATGAATATTTATAATGATGTAATATAAAATTCATTGAAAACTATTTTATCATTTTAATAAATTAAATAGCGTATTTGGTTTAATGGTGGAAAGAACAGGATTCGAACCTGCGGAATGCTTTCACATTCGCTTGCTTTCCAAGCAAGTACCTTAAACCACTCGGCCATCTTTCCTTATTAAGGATAAGTTATATTAATTAAGTTTGAAAATCAAGATAATTTGGTGTTTAAGTTTAAATGTATATACTTGTTAATTTAAATCAATGAATTTATTGAAAGTGTAAGTTGGTGTAATATAAAATTGGAAAGACTATGTGCTAAATATCAAGTTCTTCTTGTTTTATTTGAACAAATTCGATTCCTGCTTCTTTAAATAATTCTTTATAACTTTCTTCAGAATAAATTACACTACAAACACATTTTTTTATTTTTGCGTTAACCATTGTTTTGGCACACCAACCGCAAGGAGAATGAGTGCAATACATTGTGGCACCTTCTATACTTACACCATGTAATGCTGCTTGTATTACGGCGTTCTGTTCAGCATGAACAGCTCTGCAAATTTCTTGTCCTTGTCCTGATGGTATTTTCAATTCATCTTTTAGACAACCTAATTCCAAACAATCTTTTACACCGCTACATGCACCATTAAAACCAGTTGTTAAAATCTGTTTATTCCTTACTATAATTGCTCCAATATGTCTTCTTCTACAGGTAGATCTTTCTGCTACTTTAAAAGCCAGTTCTAAGAAGTAATAATCTATTGGTTTTCTTTCTATTTTTTCTACCATATCATAATTTTTGTTTTTTAAAAAATAACTTAAATTAAAAAACAATCAAGATTTTTTTCTTACTGTTCAGTTTATTCTTTAAAAATGATTTTGTTGTATTCATATAAAACTAGAACAATTATTTTTAATAAATGAGAATTATAAAGCTTTATTTAACAAAACTAGTTGACATTTTTTTCATTTAGAAAGATTATTGAGGTAAACAAATAATTTTTTAAAAAATGAAAAATCCTTGGGATATAAAAAACACCGAAGAGCAAGATAAAAGTAAAGCAAATAACAAAGAAAGTTTAAATAAAACAGCAAAAGAAATTGGTGAAAAGGAATTCGCTAATAATTTTTTTAAAGAATTCAATATAAAAGCAAATACAAAATTTAAGACAGATGGCAATTTGATTTTTTTAATTGTAATCGTTTTAATAGCACTGTGGTTAGCTAGTGGTATATATAAGGTTAATTCAGATCAGAATGGAGTAGTTTTGTATTTTGGAAAATATTATGAAACAACAAGCCCAGGACTACATTTTTATGTTCCATATCCAGTTGGCAAAATTGAAAAAGTTTCAACGACTACAATTAATAAAGAAGAATTTGGTTTTTCAAGTACAAAAGGATCGTCCGATGAGGAAAGCTTAATGCTTACTGGAGATGAAAATATTGCGGATATTGATTTTGAAGTTCAATGGAAAATTGGGAATGTGAAAGATTATCTTTTTAGTATAAAAAATCAAAAGACAACAATAAGAAGTGCAACGGAAAGTGTGATGAGAGAGATCATTGCTAATAGGCAAATAGATGATGTTTTAGCAAATAAAAAGTTTGAAATTGAGTCTGAAGCAAAACAGTTATTACAAAGTATTTTAAACTCATATAATTCTGGAGTTGAAATAATTACAGTTCAATTACTTAGAGCCGATCCACCAGAAGAAGTTATAAGTGCTTTTAGAGATGTTCAAACAGCAAAAGCAGATAAAGAAAGCAAAATCAATGAGGCGGAATCATATAATAATGATGTAATGCCAAAAGCTAGAGGTGAGGCAGAAGCTGTAATTCAAAAAGCTGAAGCATATAAAAAAGCAATAGTAAGTGAAGCTGAAGGAGAAACGGAAAGATTTAATAAAATTTATAAAGAATATGAATTGAATAAAAATATAACAAAAAAAAGAATTTATATAGAAACGATGGAAGATGTTATGAAAAACAATAATAAAATCATTATTGAAAAAAATATAAGTGGAAATTTTTTACATTTATTAAGCGATAATCAAACCCCAACCAAATAATGAAAAAATTTACAAAAACTATTGAAGATTTTATTTGTGAAAATTGTGGAATGAAAGTTAGTGGTAACGGTTATACAAACCACTGTCCTAATTGTTTATATTCAAAACATGTAGATATAAATCCTGGTGATAGAATGTCTCAATGTGGTGGTTTGATGAAGCCAATAGAAATACTTCAAAAAAGTGGTGATTTCATAATTTTGCATAAATGCGAAAAATGTGGTTTTGAGAAAAAAAATAAAGTTTCTGAGACTGATAATATTGATACTATTGTAAATATATCTAAAAAGTAAATTAATAATAAATAAAATCATTTGACAAAGATTAAAAATCGTTATATAGTATGTTAATTTTTAATAACTTATAAAAAATGATTAATATAGATGATTATTATTCTGCCAGTGAATGGAATCTTATAAAACAAGAAAGTGAGAAACATAAAACTCCTTTTATTTTGATTAATCTTGACATTGTTGAGAAGAATTATAAGGAAATCGTAAAAAATTTCCCTTTTGCTAAGGTTTATTGCGCAGTAAAAGCTAATCCAGCACCCGAAAATGTTAGACTTCTTAAAGATTTAGGAAGTTATTTTGATGTTGCTTCAAGATATGAATTAGATACATTACTTGAGAATGGTATTTCAACAGATAGGGTTAGTTTTGGAAACACAATTAAAAAAGCAGAAGATATAAAATATTTTTATGATAATGGATGTAGACTTTATGTAAGTGATAGTGAAGATGATTTATTAAATATTGCTAAATTTGCTCCAAATTCAAATGTGTTCTTTAGACTTTTAGTTGATGAAATAGATACTGCTGATTGGCCTTTATCACACAAATTTGGTGCAGATGCCTCAGTTATTGAAGATTTAATAAAATTATCAGTAAAATTAGGATTAAAACCTAAAGGTGTTTCATTTCATGTAGGTTCTCAACAGAGAGATACTGGTGCTTGGGATATAGCATTAAAAGTCGTTGCGAAAATTTTCAATAATATGAAAAAAGAAGGAATCGAACTTGATTTAATAAATATGGGTGGTGGTTTTCCTGCAAATTGTACTGTGAAATCAGAAGCTTTAGAAGAATATGCAAAAAAAATTAAAGCATCTTTAACAGAGAATTTCGGTGAAAAGTTGCCTACAATCATATTAGAACCTGGAAGATCAATGTTTGGAAATTCTGGAATTCTTGTTAGTGAGGTTATTTTAATTTCTAAAAAAAGTAAAGATACAAATGATAAATGGCTTTATATAGATGCAGGAAAATATAATGGTTTAATTGAAACGCTAGATGAGGCTATTCGTTATCCATTATATACAGATGTTCAAGGTGAAATGAGTAAATCATTTATTATAGCTGGTCCGACATGTGATAGTACAGATGTAATGTATGAAAAATTTAGAAATCCATTACCTGAGAATATTAAAATTGGAGATAGAATTTATTGGTTGTCAGCAGGCGCATATACAAGTAGCTACTGTTCTGTAAATTTTAATGGTTTTCCGCCTGTAAAAACTTATTTTATTTCTTCCAAAAAGATTAAATAATTTTATTTATATTATTGCTATTAATCGCAATAAATATTTAAAAATGTTCAAAAAATAGAATAGTAAAACTCACTAGTAATTTTAAACTAGCGAGTTTTGTTAAATAGATTTATAAAATCTGTTGAATCTATTCTTGTGTAATATTTTGATTGTAATGTAAAATGTCTATTATTACATTTGCAATTTGAACATCAGCATCAACTACGGCTATACTTTTAGCATTCTTTGCCATACTTTCTAGCAATTCTCTATTTTTCACTAAATCAAAAAATGTTTTTTGAAAATCTTTTATATTAAAATTCTTTTCAAGCACAACTATACTAGCCCCATTTTTTTCAAACATTTTAGCATTGATTTCTTGATGATTATTTGCTGAATTTTTTAATGGTATTAAAATACTAGGTTTTCCTGCAATCGCAGTTTCATTTAATGTTCCACTACCAGATCTACCAATAATCAAATGGGATTTTTCAAGTAATTCATCCATATTTTTAAAAAATGTTGATACTATAGCTTCTACATTAATTTTTTTATAATATTCTTTTACTTGATCTAAATATTCTTCTCTTACTTGATGATATACTTTTATCTTTTTTTGTTCACCTTTATGACTAAAATCGAAAATTTTAGGTAAATATTCACTGAATATTTCGGCACCAGAGCTACCTCCTGTAATTAGAACATTAAATTTTTCTTCCACAGGATATTTATATAGTATATTATTTAGTTTTTGAATTTCTTTTCTTACTGGGCTACCAGTATAGATAATCTTTTCCATATCATTATAATTAATACCATATAATTCGTGATAGCTTGTCATTACTTTTTTTGCATATCTCGCAAATAGTTTATTAATTTTTCCAATATAAGTATTTTGCTCATGAAGTATAAATGGAGTTTTTGTTAGTAAGCAAGCTATCAATACTGGCAGTGTTGCATAACTTCCAAATCCGACAACTAAATTAGGTTTTTCTTGTTTAATTAAATGCCTAGATTGAAAAACACCTTTGATAATTTCTTTAATATCAGAAAATGAATGTAAAGTTTTACCAGCATTTATAATTCTATTGTTTATATTATTATTTGCATATTTTTCGAAAACTTTATCTGCTATAACACAAACACTAAAGCTATCTTTGGTAAGTTCATTTGCCACTGAAAGAGCTGGAAAAATATGACCGCCAGAGCCACCTGTTGCTAAAAAAATCTTAGGTTTTATTCTTTTTTCTTTCATTTTATTCAGTCCAAATATTTTTGATGTGTTCTATTTTAAATATACTGTTAACTAATGCAACATCAATTCTTATGTTAAAATTAGAATATTTTTTATTTTTATTCAAGAATAATTTTGTCGCATTCAAAATTCTTTGATATTGTTTATAAGAAACCACTTCACCAATTTCAATATTTTTATTTTTTCTTGCTTTTACTTCAAGTGCGATTAAATTCATACCTTTTGTAAATATTAAATCAATCTCGCCGAGTTTTGTTTTATATCTTCTTCTTATAAATTTATAGCCTTTAAAAAATAATATTATTATAACCAGATATTCAGCAAATATACCAAAATAATAAGATTTTTGTTTTTTAGATTTCATTTTTTCCCACTCTGTGAAATTACAATTCCTAAAATTATGAGAGTACAGCTTAAAATTTTGTAAATTGTAATTGTTTCATTTAAAAGTATAAATCCAGCAAAGATTGCTAAAACTGGTCTTATAAAATTATAAGGCATAACTTTCGTTGTATCATATTTTCTCAACAAACGATATAAACCCAAATAAGCAAAATAACATGGTACTATTCCTAGATATAAAGTAAGCAGTATAGCCTTTAAATTTAATGTTTTTATTATTAAAGTATGTTCCGTTAATAAAGAAACAACTAGTAATTCAATTCCAATAAATAAAGACATCCATGAAACTATTCCTCTATTATCAACACCTTTAATTGTTTTTGTTAATATATTTGCTATAGCACTGAAAATACAGCAAAAAATCAATAGAATTATATATTTTAAATTATTTGCTTGAATTCCGCCAGATAAAATATAAGCACCGAAAAAAGACAATAAAACACCAAAAATTATTCTAATATTTATTTTTTCATTTAAAAAAACAAAACCTAAAATTATTGTAAAAATTATATCTAATCTTGATAAAATAGCTGAAGTTGAAGAATCTACATTTTTAATTACTAGTGCTATACCATAAAGCATGATACTTTCAAAGATTGAAATTAAAAAAATCTTTTTTATAGCGGCTTTTGGAAAATTATTGAATGGAGTTGTTGCTAAACCAGTTATAAGAAATCTCAGCGAATATAAAAAAACTGGTGTATAAAAGGACATTGCATAACCAGCAAATGCAAACGAAGATCCCCAAATAAAATTTATAAGCAAAGCTATAAAAATATCTATTTTTGACATTTGTCCTCCATTGCTCTCAACTATTACTTGATTTTTTTCAAGAATTCTTCTAACTGTTCTATCGAATTATAGTTTATAACAATTTTACCTTTTTTCTTTTGATTATCAAAATCAATTTTTGATTTTAAATTAATTTTTTCAAATAGACCTTTTTCAACTCTTTTAAAATACTCCCTATTAAGCATTGAAATCTGGGCTTTTTTTGCATTTCTTTTTAGATTGATTTTTTCTTGATTATAATCTCTAACTAATTTTTCAGTTTCCCTTACGCTCAAATTAGCATCAACAATAGTACTAGCAATTTCAACAGCTCTGTCGCAATTAATTAATGCTCTTGCATGTCCCATATCTATTTTTTTCTGATATAATAATTCTTTTACTTCTTGAGGCAAATCAAGCAATCTTATAATATTTGCAACATGACTTCTACTTTTGCCAACAAAGTTAGCTACATCTTGTTGAGTGTAATTAAAATCTTTCATCAACATAAAATAAGCCTCAGCCTCTTCCATAACAGAAAGATCACTTCTTTGAATATTTTCAATAATTGCTAAACTTAAAACATCTTTATCATTAAAATCTTTAACAATCGCAGGAACGGTTTCAAGACCTGCTATTTTACTGGCTCTAAATCTTCTTTCACCAGCAATAATTTCAAACTTGCTTAAATCCTCAGCTAATTTTCTAACAACAATTGGCTGTAGAATTCCATATTCTTTTATAGATAAAGATAATTCTCTTAACTCTTCATCATTAAAAAATTTTCTAGGTTGAAATCTATTTGGCCTTAATAATTCAATAGATATTAATTGTATTTTTTCAGCAGTTAAATCAATACTCATCAAACTTGAACTCAAATTCAATTTTTTTTCACCTAACAGCGAACTTAAACCTTTACCTAACTTGTTTGTACTATTCATTTTTTAACGATATATAAGTCTTGGAAAGATTGTAGAATAAAAATATTATTTTTCAACTTATTAGAAATATTTTTAATATTTAAATTTTATATTTTTAAAAATAATCTTACCATCATTAACACTTAATTTTTCAGCATTTGGCTTGTCTTTTATCTCAACATCATCAGTTATAAGATTAAGATTTTCTTTTATTGTGGAAATACTTTTTGTGCTATCATTAAGGGCTTGCAAAACATAACCTGACATCATTCCCAATTTTCTAGCTATTTCAAGCATAAAGAAAAACTCGCCAGCATTCATTTGCTTATTGACTGTCATTGATAATGATATTGCCATAATTACAGAAATAATTGAAAAATTGATTAAAAATATTGATAAATTTGATATTTTCTCAAATTTTGCTAATTTGATTTTGGCATTTAGCAATTCCCTTAAAATACTACTTATTTTTTTTCTTTCTTGTGTTATAGAAGAAAAAGCTTTTATATTGGTTGCATTAACAAAATCATCTGTGATTAACCCATTAATATTATTACTAATATTTTGAATTATCATTGATTGTTTATTAATTTTTTTAATAAAATGAAAATTTAAGAAATAATATAAAACTAGCCAAATTATTGCTAAAAATCCAAATACAATTCTAACACTTGAAAGTATAATTACTAAGATAGCGAATAAAACTATCATTCTAATACCAAAAATAAATTGTTGATTTGAGGACAATAAAGTGTTTGTTATGGAGACAATTTTACTTGTTAAATTTCCGCTATAGTTTGCATTAAAAAAGTTAGTAGATTGTTTCAATGAATATTTAAAAATTCCTTGTCTTATATCTTCAATAGCTCTTACTAGTGAATTAAATTGTAAGTAATTAACCATTATATCAAATAGTGGCATTAAATCAGCAAAAGAATAGGCAAATATTAATATTAATCCATGTAATGTTGATAAAGTCCCATCAGTTAAACCATTTACAAAAGCTTTCAAAATATAAGGAGATACAAAAAACCAACCGCTATCTCCTAATAATATTCCAACAAATAGCATAGAATAAAAAGCAATTTTATACTTTTTCAAAAAAATCCATAAAAATGGTAGTAATTTATTTGGTAGTTTATTCTCCTGCATAACTAAACCTCACATTTTTAAATATAATTCTTCCCTCATTAACTACTATTTTTTCGGTTTTTGTTTTGTCATTAATTTTTATAGGTTGAGTTAATAGTTTTAGTGCGTCATTAATCACTCCACAGCTACTAATTATATCCATTAATCTTCTTATAGCATTCATAACAAACCAGCCCATGAAAGAAGAATAACTTAAAACGAACATAATAGTTCCTAGATCAATCAAACCTTTCTTAAATTCTATAAATGTTATAGCAACCGTTCCAAAAATAAATCCACATGCAAACAAATAAAGAACTAATGACATTTTGTTTTTAACAAATAAAATTTTGGCTTCACTTCTTAAAATATTTAAACTCTGTTTTTTAATTGTTCTAAATTCTTTTCTTTCATTAGCAAACATTTTAATATTGCTAATATTTGTGAAACAATCATTTATAATACCTGTTGATTTACTTTTTTCTTTTGCATTTTCTTCTGCGGCTTGACTTATTTTCTTTTTCAATATTATTAAAACCACATAAAAAGATATAAACCACACAAATGCAAATATAAATAGCCAAATTGAAATAGTCCAAAATATAGCTAAACCAACAAAAAATGTTAAATTATTGAATATAACATAGTATAATTTTTTAAATATTTCGTCCACATTGTATACAACATTACTAATTTTTACAGCCAAATTTCCGCTTAAATTGTTGTTAAAGTAAGAAATTTCATGCTTAATAGTATTAATAAATAATTTCATTCCTATATTAAATTCAACACTATTTCGCCATTTTGTATCAGCAGATTTAATTAAAAATAAAGTAAAAGTATAATTTACTGCTGTATAAACAAAAAATATAGCATAAATTAAATCATTTTCAAAATTTAAAGTATTTGAATTGGCATGATTAGATAATAATTTATAAACATAAGCACCACCAAACAAGTAGGCAATATCGTTAATTGCAGAAATTAAATAAACCTGCAATATTTTAAATTTACAACTTTTCACAAAATACCATATAAATGGTATTACTTTGCTAGGTATTTTGCTATTATTTTTCATACTCCTCATTTGTCTTTGGTTCATCCCTAATAACTCCATCTTTCTGCATACTCCACATCTTCTTAAACAAACCACCCCTAATATTCAATAGCTCATCTTTCGTACCATCTTCAATTATTTTTCCTTTATCAAGAACAACTATTCTATCCATATTATCTAGTGTAGATAATCTATGAGCAACTGCTATTACAGTTTTATTTTCCATTAAATTCTTTAAAGCTATTTGAATTTCTTTTTCTGTAATACTATCTAATGCACTTGTTGCCTCATCAAGAATTAAAATTGGAGAATTTTTAAGTATAGCCCTTGCAATAGCTATTCTTTGCCTTTGTCCTCCTGATAATTTGACGCCTCTTTCTCCTACTAATGTGTCATACTTATTTTCAAGTTCATTTATGAAGTCATAACAACAAGCTTTTTTACTTGCTTCTATTATTTCCTCATCTGTGGCATTAGGTTTACCATAGGCAATGTTCTCTTTTATTGTTCTGTGGAAGAGGATAGGGTCTTGAGGAATGTAGGAGATATTTTGACGAAGGCTTTCTTGGCTAACATCCCTTATATCTTGGCCATCAATTTCAATTCCACCATTTCTGTCCTTTATATCAAAGAACCTCATCAATAAATTAATCAATGTAGATTTTCCACTACCCGAATAACCAACTAAACCAACCTTAGTTCTTGGTTCAATTTCTAAATTGAAATCATCAAAAACCATCTTTTCACTTTTTACTTCTTCATTTTGCATTTTCGCTCCCTATTTATTAATTACTTGTAATTTTTCTAATAAATCGTAAACTTCAAAAAACTTTTCTCTATAATCTTTAAAAAACAAATATTTTTTACTATTTTTTTCGGAATAGTTATCAAATTTTTCTTTCATACCACTAGCACTTTCTATCAACTCTGGATTATCTTTTCTATGTGAACTTATCCAATCACAAGCCATCTCGCAAATATCTTCATTACTTAATGGAATATTATTGGTAATATGGTATTCTGCATGATGTGAATTAGAAATATAATGCCTATCAAGTATTTCTTCCGTTTTTCTTTTTCTTTCTTCTGTGATTTCATCTTTAAAATCAAATGAATCAACTGCTGCATTTAAAAAATCAAAAGAAAATTTATCTGTATCATGAGAAATAGCCCTTTTCAGCAACTCATACCTATCAACCTTAAATGATAATTCATTCAAGTGTTTTGTTATCGTAAACAACAAGTTCGCCACATCGTGACTATGTCGTAGTGTTCTCTCAATATAATGATTTAATTTTTCCTCTCTTAACATTTTAGCCTTTTATTAAATTATTTTTTAAATTTAAAATTGGTTGGATTCCCGCCTTCGCGGGAATGACAATTACTGAACTGAATGGAGCTGTCATTCCCGCGAAGGCGGGAATCCAGTGTCTCCTTCTTCCTGTCATTCCCGCAAAGGCGGGAATCCAAGCGACGATGCAATTTAAAACTGAATTACCACATTTTTCTTTCATTTTTTGTCCCAAAAAACCAAATCCTTATTTCTATTTGCAATACCAATTAATTCATTCAAAACTTCTTGCTCTGTTTTACCAGAAACATCAATCTTAATTGTATCTAATTTTTTCAAGCATTCCATTCTACTTTTTGCACCTTCAAAATATTGATTATTTCCTTGATTTTGCTTAAATGACTTTTCAGAATTACTATTAACTCTTTTTAAAATCCTCTCTTGCAAAGTCTTATCATCACAAATCAATGAAATATCAAAAACATCAAATTCATTTCCTTGTTTTTGCAACCTTTCTATTATTTCTTTATGAACTTCAGGTAAATGCAAAATCCAACATAAAACAATATTATTTATGGTATCCGACCTCATAAAATTATTTAGCAAATAGCAAATATTGTCAAGAACTATTTTTTTATTTTGATCCGTATAATTCCAATCGCAACCTTGCTCCCAACACCAATCACCATCCAGCATAACTGATTGTTTAACATTATGAACAAATGCTTTGGTAAGTGTTGTTTTTCCAACTCCCATTGCTCCGCCTATAAGTATTAATTTCTTTTTTATATTATTTATATATTGTTTTTAATATTATATCAGAAACTTTATATTTTTAAACAAAATTCTATTAGTTATACATTGCTCAGATTTTTGCTTTAATTAATTATATAATTGACTTATTAAATAGGTAATTTATCTTCTTGATAAAAAATGAATTTTTAAAAATGCATAATTTTATTATATTTTGTAAATCTCATAGAAAAGATATTAACAGGTTTAAAGTTTTAAAAGAAACAATTGACAACTTTAATGAAGATAAGATTCCTTTTTATGTTGTTTGTCCTAGGGTTGATAAGGAATTATTTTTATCTTTAAAAAATGGAAAAGAAGGCTATGAATATCAAGTTATAACCGATGAGGAAGTTTTGGGTATAGACAAAAATCATAAACAAAACTGGTATTCACAGCAAATAGTAAAGTTATCTTTTTATAAAACCAACATAGCTGAACACTTTTTAATTATAGATAGTGATTGTTATTTTTTAAGAAATTTTAAAAAATCGGATTTTATGGCAAATGAAAATACACCATATATAAATTTAGATTTTGGAAATATAAATTTTATAACTTTATTATTTGTAAAGGAAGAAAAAATAGAAAAAGATTCTGAAGGTCGTTTTGTTAATGATACGGATAGTTTTTTTGGTTTAAAAACCAAAAACGCAGGTATTCTAATACCATTTGTAGCTTCTTCTAAGGTGTTAAAGGAAATGGATATATACTTAGCTAAAGAAAAAAATATGACTTTTGATGATTTAATAAAATCATATCCTTTTGAAATGATGTGGTATAAAAGTTATTTGCTAAAGTTTAAACCAATTAGTTATGAATTTTCTCATCCAACTTTTTTCCATGTTCATCTTCAAACTCAATATAAAATATATCAATATTTAGGGTTTACTGAAAAAATATTATCTAGAAATTATATTGGAATTGTACTTAATAATGGATGGACAAAGGGAAATAGATTCAAAAGTAGTATTATTGGTTCTTTTATTAGAAAAATAATACAAACACATTTTATACTAACTCATACTAGAAAATATGATACAAAATTTTTTCATCTTAAAAAGTATTATATAAAGCTTAGATGTGCTTTTGTACTTGATAAAGAAAAAAGGAAAGAAAAAAGAGCGGATTTAAAATATAAACTAAAATAGTATTTAATAATTTTATCTTTTACAATGGAACTATTGTATAAATAAGTTTGTCTGGACGAAAATGTAGTGTTTCGTTGTTAGAGATTTTGCAATTTTGAATTGTTTTTTAAGGTAGAAATTGCTTTTTAAAAATTTTTTTCAACTATATTATTTCTATTAGTTATTCATTGGTGAATCTACAATTATTTATTCAGTGTGTCTATTATATGCAAACTTTACATTTCTAAATAAATTATAATTATTCTCTTTTAATCCTTTCTATTATTCTAATATTTCCATCATCTACTTCAATTTTTACAACTTCGCAATTATTAATAGGCGACAATTCATTATAATTATACATCTTAAGCAACTCTATTATATTCTTTTCATGTGTCGCAATTCCAATATTATCGAATATTTCATTTTTGAAAATATCAATTAGGGAATTATAAAGTCTGTTTTTAAACAATATCATATTTTCCCACTTCATTATCTCGTCAAACTTTCTTCTTTCTTCATCGCTTTTACAATTATGTAATTGTTCTAAAACATCTTTGCCAACAATACTTTCCAATTCTGCTTTTGTTTTTCCTTCAACAATTCCGAGTGAAGGAGCTTTTAAATCTTGACAAATTTTTACATTAATATTTAGTTTTTTGGCAACAATCTCAGCAGTTTTTAGAGCTCTTTTTAATGGACTTGAATAAATAATATCCAATTCAAAATTTTTTAAAAAATTACTACACTCTTCAGCTTGCCTTAAACCGTTTTCATTTAATGGATTATCACTTTCTCCCTGTGGAAGTTTTTTAATATTCCAATCTGTTTCACCATGTCTAAATAAATAAAAATTTTTCATACTAAACTCTTTTTTCAATATTATATCCAAACTTCACATTTTTAAACAAAATTTTTCCTTCACTAGCTTTTAAGATTTCAGCACCTTTTTTATCTTTTATTTCATAATCTTGTAGTAGTGTATCAAAGCCATCTTTCATTTCGGTCCATAACATAGTTAATCTAATAGATTCCTCATATAAATCAGCAACAACACCTTTCAATATAACCATATTTTGACAAACAAATAAAAATGTTCCAATCTTCATTTGTTGTTGTAAAACCAAATAAAAACTAAATCCGATACTTGCAAGCATTAAAGTTGTCATCATAACAAATAATGAAATATTAATAAAAGTCTGATCAAGTGCAATTTTTGACTGTTTTATCAAAATTCTGATTCCTTGTTTTTTGACTTCTTTTATTTCATGTCTTTCTTTAGCAAAAGATTTTATATTACTAATATTTGTAAAATTATCAGTAATTAAACCAGCAACTTTGTTGTATTCTTCAACAGAAGACTTGACCGATTTTTTCATAATTTTTGAAAAAAATGATTGTAAAATGACAAGCAAAATAGTCCAGACGACTAAAAATAAACTCAAATAAACATTTATTTTAAGATAAACTAGAATAGCAATTACAAACATGATAAAACCAGAAATAAGAGCGGAAGAACATTCAAAAAGATCACCGAAATTCTTACCGATATTGTTGATTTTACTAGCTATAACACCACCCATTGTATTATTGAAAAAATTGTTTGAATGTTCTATGGTGTAGTTAAATAATTTTTGCCTTAAGCTATTTTCAATTTTTATTATAGAGCTGTATCTCATTTTTTCAGCAAACAAAACTCTAATTAAAGAAGACAAACAAAAGAATAAAGAATAAATAAATATTAAAATTAAAACTGTTAAAACTGTCAAAGTTTTATCTTGATATTTATTACCAATAATAGCTAAAATAGATGGCAAAATAAATATTGGGATGACATGATAATAAAAAGAATTACAACAATGAAATGTAAATAATTTTCCTTTGTATTTTGTTAATACTTCAAACATAAATTGGTCTATTCTTTTATTTTTCATGTTTCCTTCATTATTTATTAAATATATAATTATAGCTCCCCTTTGTCGCTTTGCGACATTTCCCCTCCTTGAGGGGAAATGTCGCAAAGCGACAAAGGGGAGCTATAAGATAAATTATTACTATTAAATTCACATTTACTTTTCATAACCAAACCTCACATTTTTAAATACAATCTTTCCCTCATTAGTTACCAATTTTTTAGACTTTTCCTTATTTTTTATGCCTATAGGTTTATAAATTGTCTCAAGCGCATTTTGTAAATCACCTACTGCACCGTATATTCTCATCAAAGATTTTACTCCATTAATTAAAACAAATCTTGATATGCTTGTAACTATCACAATATAAGTAAAATCAGCTATTGAAATTTGTCTTAAAGCAAGCAAATAACCTGCAATTCCCAAAACTGAAAAAAACATTAAAAAATTGCATATAAAATTTATTAATTGAAAAGAAATTTGAGTCTTTGTTAATTTATATTCCTTTCTCATAATTTCAACATTTTGCTTTTTTATATTTCTTCTTTCAATTAGCTGATTAGAAAAAATCTTAATATTACTAATATTTGTAAAATCATCATTTATTAAGCCAAAAAATTTACTAACAGATTCCGATTTTTCATTTTGATTATCAACAATTTTTTTTTGAATTTTACTCAATAAAAAAATATATAAAATTCCGATAATAAAAAATGATATACCTATATAAATATTAATCTGTGCATAGAAAATTGGTACTAAAATAAAAATACTAACAATACAAAGTATTTCTTTTAAACTATTAAAAATTTCGCCAGTGGAAGCAACCGCCGATCTTATTTTATTATTTAGACTTCCACTAAACGAATTATTGAAGTAATCCATTGAATGCTGAATGGTATATGAGAATAAGCTATTTCTGACACTTTTTTGAATGTAATCAACAAATTTAAATTTAGTTTTTAATTTAAAAGGTTTAAAAAGATTGTTAATGTTATTGAAAAATATATATAGAAAAACAAGAAATAGACCAGTTTTTAAAACAGGATTTTCAATTCCAAAATAAGAAATCATTTTTTTATTAAAATACTGTGCTACAAATATTCCGACCATATCATTCGCAATTTCGACAAAAAGCCACACAAAACAATCAAGTTTTCTGTTTTTAGCAAATTTCCAAAGAAATTTACAGATACCAATCTTTTCTTTCATGACTTAATCCTTTATTAAATATGCAAAAACACCAAATGCTATAAAGCTTTGGTATGTTGTTTTATTGTGAATTAAGTAAGTCTCACGACTTTCTGTTTTCTGAGTGTAAAATAAAATTAAAATTTTGTCAATTAGTTTTTATATAAAAAAATCATTGCAATTTCTGCAGATTTAATATTATAATAGCAACACCATAAAATTTATAAAATGAAAATGAAAAAAATATTTTTAATGTTAGTTATAGCTCTTTTATTGTCTAGCTGTAGTCTCGATGTACCATTTGTTCCTTTTATATAGGAAAAATAAAGGTGTATTCACTAGGAAATTAGTATTTTATATTAGTTTCCTTTTTATATTTTAAATTTCCAACTAAAAACTTTCTAAGAATAATAAATTAAAATCCATATTTTTTAAATATATCTTTTGCAACATCAAGATTTTCTTTTGATAGAGGGTTTACATTTTGTAATGGATATTCTTTATTTAATTTTTCCCATTTTATGATTCCCATTGTGTGATAAGGCAATAATTCAACTTTCTCAATAATATCTTTATAATTTGTTAAATATTGTGCTAAATCATTTAAATCTTTTTCGTTATATGTAAGTGTGGGAACCACGACATGTCTAATCCAAACTTTTTTATGAATTGCTTTTAAATAATCCAAAAAAAGTAGTGTATTTTTTAAATCAACACAAGTTAGTTCTTTATAAACATCTGGATTTATTGATTTTATATCAAGTAAAACTAAATCTGCATATTTTAAAACTTCTTTAACTTTATCATCAAAAATATAACCAGATGTATCTAAAGCTGTATGAAATCCCTCTGTTTTTAATAATTTTAATAATTCCAAGCAATAATCCGTTTGCAACAATGGCTCTCCACCGCTTAGCGTAACTCCACCATTTTTAATATAATTTTTATATTTTAAAATATTTGTTAGAGTTTCTTCAGGAGTCTCTTCTTTTTTAAAATTTTTAGAATTCCAAGTATCTCTATTATGACAATATTTACATTGTAAAATACAACCTTGCAAAAATAAAACATATCTAATACCTGGTCCATCAACTGTTCCAAATGTTTCAACACTGCTTATATAGCCTTTAGTCATTTTTCAAATAATCCTTTACAATTTGTAATTCATCAAATGGCAAAACATCTTTACCAATAATCATATATTTTTCATGTCCTTTGCCTGCGAGGATTAGAGTATCTTTTGGTTCTAACAAATCAATAGCTTTCTCTATTGCTAATTTTCTATCACCAATATTAAAAGCATTCGGACACCATTCCATAATTTGATTTCTAATAGTTGTTGCATCTTCACTTCTTGGATTATCATCTGTGATAAATACAATATCAGCTAAATCATTAGCAATTTTCCCCATTACTGATCGTTTTGTTTTGTCTCTTTCACCATCGCAACCAAATAAAACTATTACTCTAGCTTTTTTATCATGAGATATGTGTTCTCGCATTGTTTCAAGAACTTGTTTTAATGCGTCTGGTTTATGTGCGTAATCAATATAAATTAAAGCTCCATTGACTTTTTTAGCAACAAGTTGCATTCTTCCTTCAACTTCCTTAATTTTTTCTAAAATACCAATAAGTTTTTCAATATTTGAATTGATATTTAATTGAATTAAAATACACAGCGTAGCTAACAAGTTCATAACTTGAAATTTGCCAATTAAATGTGAATTTAAAATATATTCTTCATTTAAATACTTAAATTTAACAGTTTGTCCATTAGAGTTTGATTTTATTTCAAGAATTTTTAAATCACCATTAAATCCATAGCTTAAAATTTTATGTTTTTTAGCAAGGCATATATCTTTTACTTTGTTGAATTCTGGAACATCAGCATTCAAAACAACTGGACTTCCATCTTTCAATATTGTTTTAAACAATTGCATTTTTTGTTTAAAATATTCTTCCATTGTTTTGTGATAGTCTAAATGCTCTGGAGTAATATTATTGAACACGCCAATTTCAACATTTATGCCTTCGTTTCTTTGTTGGTGCATACCTTGACTTGTCATTTCTATAGCGACAAAATCAATATTTTTTTCAGTCTTTAAATAATTTAATTTTTCATGCAAGTCCACGAGTTCAGGCATTGTCATTGCATTTTTCTTTAAGTGGGAATTCTCAAAATTTATACCCAAACTACCGATAGAAGCACTATCATATCCTAATTCTTGAATAGTTTGTCTAGTAAATTCAGCAATAGATGTTTTTCCACTTGTTCCTGTAATACCAATAATATGCTTTGGCTTTTTGGCATAAAAAATATTTAAAAATTTTCCTAACAATCCAATAACATCATTAGTTTTTATAATGATAACATTCTTATTTGTATATTCTTCTATCTTTGAACAAATAACAACTTTAGCACCATTTTTTATTGCTTCATCAACAAAATTTATTCCTTTTACATTCAGACCATCAACTGCGAAAAAGACATCATCTAATTTTATTTGTTTAGAATTTGATTGAATTCCATTAACATTAGTATCTTTAAAATTAAAAAGTTCTAATTCATTTTTAAAATCCGATATTAATTTAGATAAAAGCATATCAGACCTCCTAGAAAAATACTTTTTAAAATCACGCTAATTTTCCTTTATTCATTGACAAGCCCCAAATTATTTATATAGGAGCCTATTGATTTTTGCCTTTAGAAACAATTACTAGCGCAGGTCTTAATAATCTGCCCTTAATAGTATAACCAGATTGCATTACATCAACAATAGTTCCTTCTTCTTTGTCAGATTCTATTTGACTTATGGCGTTATGAAAATCTGGATTAAATTTCTCATCAATTGGAAATAATCTTACCAATCCGTTTTTTTCAAAAACTTTTTTTAATTCATTTTGTGTTAATTTTATTCCATCAAAAAAAATCTTAGCTTTACTTTCATTAAAATCTTCACCAGAATTTTTAAAAGCTAAATGAAAATTTTCCATAACAGGTATTAAATCTTCTGCGAATTTACCTATTGCATATTTAGCTGTTTTTTCATTTTCTTCACTTGCTCTTCTTCTTGTGTTTTCAAGTTCAGCTAAAGTTCTCATCAAAGTATCCTTCAGTTTTTTATTCTCTTCTTCCAATTTTGTTTTCTCATCAATTTTTTCTTCTTTTAAATCTTCTGATTGTTGTTTTTCTTGATTATCTTTATTTTTAATATCAGTATCTATTTTTGAAGTCTTAGGTTCTTCAAATTTATTATCTTCTTGATTTTCTGCTGTATTCTGTGTTTTTTGTTCTTTTTCCCCAAACATTTTCAAAGATTTTATTTATTTAATTAGAATATAGGGTAATGAGATAAAATTTCAAGGAAATGTTTTAAAAATCCCTAGATTAGTTTGATATTATATAAAAATATGAGCCACTAATAACAGTGGCTCGTAGAAATAAAAATATTGAATTACATTATAATTTCATAATTTTCATATTCCATAGGATTTTCTTTTGCAATTTTATCTAATAGAACTAATCTTGTTAAGAATTTTTCTAGTTTGCTTAAGTAAATCATATTTGCGGCATCAGAAGGAGCAACTGGTGGGTTATCATGAACCTCAGCAAATACTCCTGCTACACCGACAGCTATTGCTGCTGATGCTATAACCTGTGCCATATCTCTATTACCGCCAGTAGTTCTACCACCTGGATGTTGAACTGCGTGAGTACAGTCTATTGTCACAGGAGTTCCGTGTTGTGCCATTACTGGAAATACTCTCATATCAACAACTTGAGTTCCATAACCAAAGGCTGTTCCTCTTTCACATAACATTATTTTATTATTCCCAAAACTTTCGCATTTTTTTACAACACTTTCCATTACCCAAGGAGCTAGACATTGCAATTTTTTAATATGCATTGGTTTGCCTTGTTTTGCGATAGCTTCAAGTAAATCTGATTGTCTACATAGAAAAGCTGGTACTTGTAATATATCACAAACTTCAGCAACAGGTTTTGCTTGTTCATGCAAATGAACATCTGTAATTACAGGAACACCAATTTTTTTCTTTACTTGTTCAAAAACTTTTAATCCTTCTTCTAATCCTAATCCTCTTTTTGCGCTGATACTAGTTCTGTTTGCTTTATCAAAACTTGCTTTAAACACATATGGTATATGTAATTTATCACATATTTTTTTGATACCATCAGCTATAAATAATGAATGATCTAAACTTTCAGCTTGGCAAGGTCCTGCCATTAAAAAGAATGGTTTATCATTTGACACTTCAAAATTTGCAATTTTAATAATTTTATTTTGAGTCATAACTTTTTAAATTGTTAACAATGACTAATAACTTATTAACTTTTTCCTTAAAAGTCAATTTATGGTTTTTTGTAAACTTAATATAGCCATTACACTCATAATTTGCATCATCCAAATCTGGCTTATGCTTTAATAATTAAATAAAAGATTACAGTAAGTCTTATTTTAACTCGCTATACTACGATAAAGTTTAATTTTACAATATTCGCCGTTAAATGTTCAGTTATATAGAAGTAATTTTATTCTGCATTAAAAATGCGTTGAATACATTTTCCATTAAACATGCTACAGTCATTGGTCCGACACCACCAGGAACTGGTGTCATATAACTAACTTTGTTAATTATATCATCAAAATCTGCATCGCCACACAAACCACTTTCTATTCTATTTACACCAACATCTATTACTATTGCTCCATCTTTTATCATATCATTTTTAATGAATTTCGGTTTTCCCATTGCAACAATTAAAATGTCCGCCCACTTAGTTTCATCTTTTAAATTTTCCGTTTTACTATGAACTGTTTTAATAGTGCAATTTTCTTTCAAAAGTAATTGTGCGACTGGCTTACCAACTATGTTTGATCTACCAACTATACAAGCTTTTTTACCACTCAAATTATCACCGCAAATACTTTTAATTAATTTTACGCAACCCTTTGGAGTACAAGGAAGCAATGATTTATTAAAATCATAATTTCCAATAAACATATTACCTATATTAATTGGACTAAAACAATCAACATCTTTTTCTGGAAAAATTAGATTCATTATTTTTTCTTCACTAATATGTTTTGGAAGCGGTAATTGGACTAAAATTCCATTAACATTTTTATCGTTATTTAATTTTTTAATTAGCTCTACTATTTCTTGTTCTGAAGTATTTTCTGGAAGCTCATATTTTAAAGATTTTATACCACATTTTTCACAAGCTTTTTCTTTATTTTTAACATAAAGTTGGCTTGCGGGATCACTACCCACAATTACTACCGCTAAACTAGGAACTTTATTATATTTTTTGGAAATTTCTGATATTTTTATTGCTAAATCTTCTTTGATTTGATTTGATAAAGCTGTTCCGCTAATTAATTTTTTTTCCATAAAATAAATTTTTTAATCTTAAAAAAGAAGATATCTTTTTTAAAATAACAGTCAATAAATTTTATAAAATGTTCGTCAAAAATAGCTTTTTATTATAATCATATAATCGGAACGACTATTATTAATTTCCCATCTTTAAATGTCTTTTTAACATCTTTAGTGGTAGCTTTTGTTTTTGGCAAAGTTACAATTTTTATTGAAGAAAAATTACTCTCAAATTCGTTAGTTTTATCATTTACTTTTTCATCTTTAAAAATTTTTAAATATAATATACCGTTTTCAACTGATATATTTATATCCTTTTCATCAAAATCTTTTAATAGATAAACAGTCAATGTATAAACTTTTTGTTCTTTATTATATTTTTCTTCAGTTTTTAAATTAACATCAATATTCTCAATACTTTTTACTTGCTTCATTGAATTTTTATCATCAAATTCCATATTTTTGTCATTATAATATTCATTCATTTCATTTTGAATTCTTTGCCTCATAGAATCCATTTCTTTCATATCTTTATTTAAATCATCTAAAAATTCTCTTCTGACTTTTCCAATGAACTCTTTTCTTGGTCTTCTTTCTTCAGAATTTTTATTGTGTTCAAATCTTTCAACATTTATTATACTATTCATGGCTATGTATCTAGATAGAAGATTTATTTTCCTGTTTTGAAGAAATAACATTATGAAAACCGTAGCTAGCAAAATTGCTATTAAAATCACTTTTAGATCAATTTTGGCTTTTAATGAAGTTTTATCTTTTTTTTCGTTCATATTTTCTAAAAAAATCAAACCTAATTTCTTTTATATTATTTTAAAAATAAAATACAATATTTGGATTGCTAAATACAAAATATTTTCTAAAATATCATTATCGTGATTGGTTTTATTATTATGAAAAGTTTAATTGGATTAGCAAAAGAAGAAATTATTACCGAATTAAAAAATTTTGGTGTTGAGGGATATAGAGCTAAACAAATATGGACATGGATTTATGTTCATGGAAAACGAGATTTCAATGAAATGAATAATATTTCTAAAGAGTTAAGAAAGAAACTATCCGAAAATTATAGTATCGTAAGACCAAAAATTGATATACATTTAATTTCAAAAGACGGAACACAAAAATGGCTACTTGAATTTGCTGATGGTGAAAAAGTCGAGATGGTTTATATACCAGAAGAGGATAGGGGAACTTTATGTATTTCATCACAAATTGGTTGTGCTATGAATTGTAAATTTTGCAACACTGGATTTCATGGTTTTAAAAGAAATATGACCACTGAGGAAATTGTTGGACAAGTCTTGATTGCTAGGGATGAACTTGGTGAATGGGAAAATTTAGATAAAGGAATAGGTGAGGGTAGGACAATATCAAATATTGTTGTAATGGGAATGGGAGAACCATTGGTTAATTATGATAATATTATTAAGGCATTAAAAATAATTAACGATCCAGAAGGTATAGCTTTTTCAAACAGACGAATTACATTATCTACTTGCGGACTTGTTCCACAAATAAAAAAACTTGGCGATGATATAAAAGTCAACTTAGCTATTTCGTTACATGCTTCTACAGATGAAATTAGAAAAAAAATAATGCCTATTGCTGAAAAATATACTATAAAGGAAGTTTTTGATGCTTGTTATGAATATGCAAAAAAAACAAATGATAGACGAATTACTTTTGAGTATATAATGATAAAAGACTTAAATGATAGTGATGCTGATGCTTTAAGATTGGTTTCGTTGGTTAGAAAACATCATATTCCTGCAAAATTTAATTTAATTCCGTTTAATCCGTGGAATGGCTGTGATTTTGTGCCAAGCTCTATGAATAGAATTAATAAGTTTACAGATATTATAACAAATGCAAAATTACCATGTCCCGTAAGAAAGCCTAGAGGACAAGATATTATGGCTGCCTGCGGACAATTAAAAAGTAATGATAAATAATTTGCATCATTTACTATTATTTACTTTTTAAAAAATAGTTTTATAATCACATTGCGATCAATAATAGAATTTAATTTATGAAAAAAATTTATTTTGCTACAAGTAATCCTTTTAAACTCAAGTTTGCTAAAATGTATTTAGGAAATAAATTTGATATTGAAGGAGTTAAACTTGAGATAGATGAGCCTCAAAGTTTAGATCAAGAATATGTGGCTAAATGTAAAGTTGAACGAGCATTTGAAATCTTAAAAGAACCAGTTTTTTGTGAAGATTTAGGGTTATATATAGAAAAATATAATAATTTCCCTGGAATTTTAACGGCATTTGTATTGAAAGGTATTGGTTTAGAAGGAGTTTTAAAACTAATTTCTGAGGGCGAACCAGCATATTATAAAACAACTATTGCTTATAAAGATGAAAAAAATGATATTATAGCATCTGTCGTTATGAAAGGAAAATTAACTATAAAAGGAATATCTAAAAATTATAATCCAGAAAAGCCAGCGAATTTATTTAAGAATATTTTTATTGCTGATGGTTATGATATACCTGTGGCGGATTTAAGTGATGAAGAATGTGCAAAACTACCATATAATTCAAAACATTTTCAAGCTTTTGTTGACGAATTTGAAAAAATATATGGCAAATAATTAATTATTTGCCACAAATACTATAATTATAAATCAACCGCATGTTTTGATAAGTATTCTGCAACACCTTCTGCTGTAGGTTTTATGCCTTCTTCACCTTTTTTCCAGTTTGCTGGGCAAACTTCACCGTATTGCTGAGTAAATAATAGTGCATCAATCATTCTTATAACTTCATCTATATTTCTACCAAGTGGCAAATCATTAACTAATTGATGAACAACTTTTCCAGTTTGATCAATTAAAAATGTAGCTCTATAAGCTAATTTAGCGTCAGAAAGAATATCATATTGTTTTGCAATCTCACCAGTCATATCGGCAACCATAGGAAATTTAATACTTCCAATACCGCCTTTTTCAACAGGAGTTCCTTTCCAAGCGTAATGAACAAATTGGCTATCTATAGAACAACCAACTATGGCAACTTTTTTACTTTCAAAAACCGACATTTTATTATTAAAAGCTATAATTTCAGAAGGACACACAAAAGAAAAATCTGCAGGCCAAAAAAATAGGACAGCAACTTTTCCTTTAGTGTAATTTCTAAAATTAAATTTATCATTTATTGAATTATCAGACATTACAGCTGATGATGTAAAATCTGGAGCTTGTTTTCCAACTAAAACTGACATAACATATCCTTTTAAATATTATAATAATTATAAATATATTTATGTTGATCGAGAAATCAAGATTTTAATTCAAAATGACAGCAATCCTCAAAGCTCCACCAACCGCCCCATATTAAATTAACCTTTAACTCTTCAGCTTTTAATTGAAATAATCCCGCTATATAGTAGTAATATTTTTTATCGTAAGATGTTTTTCCTGTTTTTAAATCATAACATATTATATCAATTGCTTTGCCGTCTTGATGTTTTGATTTATTTTTTATACCATTGTATTTGCTTTTACCATCTTGAAAATATCTATATTGAGTTTCTTGATTTCGCCAACCATCAGATATACCAAAATCTATTTTACTAGTCTTAATTACTTCATTAGCAAGAATACCTAATTTTTTGTCAACTGTATTTAAAAGTTGAATTGAATTATCACTAAATTTAAACATATGAAAATAATATTTTTTTCAATATTTCCGTTAATTTTAAATTATGGAAGATTATAAACTTGTGTTTTACAAATTTATTATTAGTTTTCCAAACAATGCGAATTTTGTTAGTTCAAATGGAAAAAATAAAAATTTTAAAAAAAGAAAATTGTTATACGGGCTTTAACAGTGTAAACAAATATGTATTTGAGTTTGAAAGTTTTGATAAAAAGAATATATTAACTTGTGAGAGAGAAATACTTGAAAGAAAAGACTCGATTGCAGTAGTTCTTTATGATAATAATAAAGATAAATTATTGTTGATTCAGCAATTTAGATCAGGTTGCTACATTAAGAAAAATATTAAATATCCATTTGAAATAGTGGCTGGACTTATTGATAAAAATGATACTATAGAAAATACAGTAATAAGAGAAGTAAAAGAAGAAAGCGGTGTTGAAATTTCAAAACTTTTAAAAATTTGCTCGTTCTTTCCAGAGATTAATTTTTCAACAAGAGAAATGCATTTATTTTGTGGAAAATTCGATAGCACAAAAATAAAAAATTATGCTGGTTTAAAAGAAGAAAATGAAGATATTAAAATTCTTTTATTTTCAAAAGAAGAAGTAAAAAATATGTTAAAAAATAATGAAATTATAAATTCTCATAGCTTAATTGCATTACAATGGTTCTTTTTAAACTCAAATTATATAGAAAATGAGTTCGAGGACTTGAAAAATTAAATTATATATCTATTATGGTAAATGAAGTAATTTTAATGCATATTAATGGTTTTAAAAGATTCTAATAGTTTTCAAAATCTTTTCATGAAATTGTGTGGTTTTTGGAATGATTTTGGTTGTGTTTTAATACCTCCAGCTCAAACTGAGATATCATCACCTTTATTTCATCCAAATACATTTTTTGGAATGATTGGTGATGATAATATTGACACAATGTATTTTCAGCCACATGTTGCTTCAAGAGAATCTGATAACATAAAATTTAATGTTCAAAATTATACTTTTTTGAAATTTCAGATAGTTATAAAATCGGAAGTATTGGAACCACAAAAACTATTCTTAAATAGCTTAGAGCATATCGGATTGGATTTAAAAGATAGTGATATAAAATTTAGTAATGAAGATTATGAAAATTTTATTTTTAGAATAAATGCTTTTGGTTATAAAATTTTTTTTAATAATATATTAATTGCAAAACTGCATTATGTTCAAAATGTAGGTTATCATGACTTTGCTTCAGTTCCATTAATTATACTTTATGATTTAGATAAAATATTAATGATTTTACAAAAGAAAAATGATTTATATGAGACATCTTGGAATGGACTTGAAGGTAAAGAAGAAATTTCATATTCAGATTTAATGTTAAAATCAGAAAGTGAGAATTATGAATTTGTAAAAAACATGGCTACAAATGAAATAATTTTGCAAGAATTAAATGATTTTAAAACTATGGCTAGTATATTAATAAAAGAAAAAACTATAATTCCAGCTTATACTAGTATTTTAAAAGCAAAATATTGTTTAGATATTTTATGTTCAAGAAATTATATTATGTATAATGATAAGTTGGATCACAGTAAAGATTTAAGAGATTTAGTAGACCTATGTTGCGAAGAATATTTGCAAAAATTAAAAAGGATAAATAAATGAGCAGCTTACTAATAGAATTATATTCAGAGGAAATACCTCACTACTTTTTTGATAAAATAAAGTCAGAAATAAAAAAAATTTTTATAGATTATTTTTTGAGTCTTGGTTTGATAGAAAAAAGTGATATTAATTCATTATTTATATATACAACACCATGTAGAATTATTATCCATTGTGACAAAATTGTTACAAATATAAACATGAATTACAGAGAAATTTGTGGACCAAAAATTAATGCGACAGAAGAAGAAAAAATGGGATTTTTATCTGCATATAATGTAAAATCTATTGACGAGCTGGTAGAAAGAGATGGAAATTTAATTTTAATACAGGAAAATTTACAAATAAAATCAAAAGATATTTTACAAAATAATATAGAAAATATATTACTTTCAGTTGCTGCCTCATTTCCAAAAAATATCAATTGGATAAATCTAAAAGATAGTAAATGGGTTAGTCATTTAAGAAATATTTTATGTTTATTTGATAATGATATTTTA
>JAQTXT010000080.1 GCA_028688645.1 Rickettsiales bacterium | reverse complement strand
AGAAGTTCAGTAAACGATTCTCTTTCTGTTTTCTGCGATTTTTTTAATTCAAATATAACAATATTTGAATGTTCACATATATTGCCCAATAAATCAATTTGTATATTTTGAAATCCATCTTTTTTTAAATATAACCCATTAGCTGTTAATGTTAAATTTTTAAAATTGTCAACTAAACAATTAATTTTATTCTCAACTTCTTTTTGCAACAAAATTGGAATATTTATTTCGTCGTCTGGCGAATTACTAATATTTTCTTTTCTTCCTATTAATAGTTTATACATTGATTCTTTATAACTTGAATACAACAAATCTTGTAATTCTTTTTCTGGTTTATCATAACTTTGCAAATTATCTGTACTCATCTAAATATCTATTTCCCCTTTCCATCAAAAGTTAATAATTTATTTCTATAATATTCATATTGTTGCTTTCTCATTTCAATTTCTACTGGCAAACCCTCACTAATATCATTAACTAATTTGTCAAACTTATCCAAAATAGCAACAATTCTTTCTTGTTCTGAAAGCTGAGGAATAAAGATTTTATATTTCATTATCATTGTTTTATCACCTCTAGGCATTTTTGTACCTTTACAATTTTGCACATTATAATTGAAAAAATTATCACTTGCCAAAACTTGATATAAATATTTTGTATTAATATCATTAGAATATTGTTTTTTAATTTTTATTACAAGAACATCTCCACTTGCCCCACCAATACAATCAGCATACCAAATTTTTTTTAAATATGGTCGTATATTTCCAATTAATATATCTTTATTTTCATATAAAGTTAATTTTCCTGTTTTTGGAACATAATTAGATTTAGTCTTTCCAAGTCTATTTTGCAGTAAGTTATCAACACCTATATAATTTTCTTCATTACATTGATATGCTTCAATTCTATCTTTAGAATATCCTGCAATCTCTCCTAGTTCTTTCCACTCAACATCGTTGCCAAATGTCAACAACTCATCTCTATAATATTCATATTGCTCTTTTCTCGCCTCCAGCTCCGCCTCCAGCTCCGCCTCCAGCTCTGCCTCCAGCTCCGTAAAGTTATCTAATATTCCAACAATCTCTTCTTGAACTGGAAGGGGTGGAATAGGAATTTGAATTTTAGAATATATTGAAATCCATTGACGAGAATGTTCTAGAGTTGAATATTTTATCGTTTTCATTATATAAAATAAGTATTTGAATAAAACAGAATCATCAACTTTATTTAATATTTTCATCGCTGATGATTTGATTTTAAAGTTAAAATCCACCCAATGAAAAGATGTTGTAAAATCATCAAAAATAATTACAGGATTATCTTTGCTGGCATTATAAATATTATCTATCTCATTAGTATAGCCTAAAATAAAAGTTTGCCCGGCTGTTAAAACTGGTGTAGCATAATTTTCATTATAGTTCGTTGATTTAACAATAAATTTTGTTGGTTGTATATAATCAACAACTTCTCCAAGCTCCTTCCACTCCACACCATCTGGGCAATATTCTTTTATCAATTCATCAATTTTTGACATCTTTTTTGCCCTTAATCTTTTTTTCTAAACTTTTTATATTTTCTAAATATACTTTTTCAACTGGTGTAAGTGTATTTTGTTTATACTTCTTATATTCTATATCAACCTTTTTCATTGCTTGTTCATGGCTAATTTTTCCATTATTATTCAATATTTTTTCGCCATTAGCTTTTAATAGATTATCTAATTGTTGTAAATAATCTTTCATGTATAATTTTTCATGTCTTTCTGCTTTTGCTTCAGCAAAATCAAAATAACCAGAAACTAAATTATTTAAAATTTTTAGCTCTGATTCTGTTAAGTAATTTTTTGCTATTTCCGCTTCTTTTTTAATTGGTAAAGCACCATTGAAACAAGTTAATCCCATAAATTCTTTTGTTGAATCTGCCCTTTCAAAAATTAATTCTGATGCTGTATATCCGTGTACTGCATAATTTAATTTGTTTTGAACTGTTGTAAAAAAATCTTTTGTAATGCTTGAATTTGAATCATAATCAGCACTTGTTGCATATAAATCTAAAACTTGTCTGTAAAAAACTTTTTCTGATGATCTAATATCTCTTATTTTGTCTAAAAGTTCTTTCCAATAATTTCCGCCAGCATTTGCTTTTAGTTTTTCATCATCAATAGAAAAGCCTTTTATTAGGTAGTTTTTTAATTTATCGCTAGCCCAATTTCTAAATTGAATACCTCTTTCGCTTCTAACTCTATATCCAATAGATAAAATGACATCAAGATTATAATATTTAATATCATAATTTTTGCCATCAGTTGCAGTTGTTCGGAATTTCCGAACAACTGTTTCTTCATTCAATTCATTGCTTTCAAATATGTTTTTAATATGTTCGCTAATATTTGATTTTGTGGAATTAAATAATTCAACAATTTGATTTTGATTTAACCACACACTGTTGTTTTCTATCTTTAATGATATTTTTGTTTTTCCGTCATCTGATTTGTAAATTATGATTTCGCCTGTATTGTTATTCATATTATTCTAACTCCTCTATAATTTTGTTGATTTCTTCTCTTAAGATACTTTGTTTTTGAACGATGTTTTTTATTTTTTCGTTTAGTTCAACAATATTTGTTTCTTCTTTGTTGTTTTTCTTTTCTATGTATGAAGAAACTGATAAATTGTAATCATTATTCGCTATTTCTTCTAGTTTTACAGCTCTTGAAAAATATTCTGAATTTTCTCTGCTTTTATAAGCGTTTAAAATTTTATTTATGTTGTCATTTGATAATTTATTCTTGTTGCCTACATGTATAAATTCTTCTGTAGCATCTATAAATAGAACATTGCTGTTGTTTTTGCTCTTTTTTAAAACAATTATGCAAGTAGCGATACTTACACCAAAGAATAAATTTGCAGGTAATTGTATAACGGAATCAATGTAATTGTTTTCTAATAGGTATTTTCTTATTTTTTGTTCTGCTCCACCTCTATATAGGACACCGGGAAATTCAACTATTGCTGCTGTGCCTATTGTTGATAACCAAGAAAGCATATGCATTGTAAAAGCTAAATCTGCTTTGCTTTTTGGTGCTAATATACCTGCTGGTGAAAATCTTGGATCGTTTATTAATGTAGGATTGTCATCACCTTCCCATTTTATTGAGTATGGTGGATTGGAAACGATTGCATCAAATGGTTCTTCGTCCCAGTGATATGGATTTATTAAAGTATCGCCATGTGCTATGTCAAACTTTTCATAATGTATGTTGTGTAGAAACATATTCATTCTGCATAAGTTATAGGTTGTTATGTTTATTTCTTGTCCATAAAAACCTTGCTTTACATTTTTCTCGCCTAATATTTTTGCAAATTTCAATAATAGTGAACCAGATCCACAAGCTGGATCGTATACTTTATTGACTTCTGTTTTTCCAATAACGGTTATTCTTGTGAGCAATTCAGAAACTTCTTGAGGAGTAAAAAACTCTCCACCTGATTTTCCAGCACTACTTGCATACATATTCATTAAAAATTCATATGCATCACCAAAAGCATCTATTGTATTATCAGTGAAATTTCCTAATTTTAAGCTACCTATTTTGTCTATAATAGTTGCTAGATTTTTATTTCTTTTTTCAACTGTTGCGCCTAGTTTATTTGAATTTATATCAATATCATCAAATAAACCTTTGAAATCAGCTTCACTCTCTGCTCCAATGGCAGAAGCTTCAATGTTTTTAAAAATATTGCTTAATGTTTCATTGAGTTTTTCATTATTTTTAGCATTTTTTCTAACATTATCAAATAATTCAGATGGTAAAACGAAAAATCCTTTTTCTTCTATAAGAGTTGCTCTTGCTATTTCAGCTTCCTTATCTGGCATATTTAAATAATCAAAATTCAAAATGCCGGTTTCTTTTTGTAATTTATTTATGTATTCCCTTATGTTTTCTGAAATAAATCTATAAAATAAAAATCCTAATATGTAAGATTTAAAATCCCACCCATCAACACTACCTCTAAGTTCATCAGCTATTTGCCATATTGTCTTATGTAGCTCACTTCTTTCCTGTTCTTTTACTGCCATTTTCTGAAGTTTATTATTCTATTTTATACTATTTTTATTATTATGAATTTTATATTCTTATATTCAAGAAAAAGAAAAATAAATGATAAAAATCATATGATTACTGTTTTTTAGTAAATATCTTTTAGATTTGTATTTTAATATTTTTTATGTATAATCACATTTTTTTATAACAATTAGAAAAAATATGGATGGAGAAAAACAATTTGAACTTTTAAGATCGCAAGTTTTAACTAAACTTTGTAGGGAATATGAATTAGAAACAAGAGAACTAGAAGCAGGAGCGAGAGAACCACGAGCAGAGGCATTAGAACCAGAAGTAGAAGTATCAGAATCAGAAGAGGAAGAAGCAGAAACATCAGAAACAAAAACTTCAAAGACACCTGCTATATTAAGAGCATTTAGAAAATCATTCCTTTCACATAAAGTTGCTATAGAAGATGTATTGCACTCAACTATCGTAGAAACAGAATATCAAAGACAATTACAACAAGGTAGTGAAAGTATTGGAAATATTACTTTTAATCAAGCAAATTTTGAACTATGGATTAAAACTTCAATTAAAGAAATTATTTCAGAAGTTGAGAAAAAAGAATATGGTATTGAAAAAGAAATACAAAAAGAATATAAAAGTTTTTTAGAACAACAACAAGCAGAACTATTAAAAATTGAACCTGCAAAAGTTTATTCAATCTTTGATAATCCAATTTTTAGAAAAATAGATAGTTTTATTATGGCTGAATTTTTGGATGAATTAAATTTAGCAAATTTGTCACCAAATGGAAAGTGTCAAGGAAAAGAAGTCGAATTCTTACAAATAAGAGGAAACGCAGAAATGGAAAACCATAAGGTTTTGTCATTCATAAAATACATTTTAGGAGAATCCAAAAAGAAGACTATTTCAAATGCTTTTTATGAGCATGTTAATGATAAATTAAAATATCAGAAAATATTATTGTCAATAATTAATGAATATAAAAAAGACTATACCGAGGACGGTTATGGCATTACAAAACATGATATTTTAATGTATTTATTGACAATTGAACTACAGTCAAAAATTTTTTCTCATTTAAATCCAGAAATTAGAACTTTAGAAATGACACATACTTTTCAAAGTAAAAGTTTAACAGAATATTTAGCAAATTTTAGATTATCAAATGAAGATAGAAGAAGACAAATTGCAGAATTAGAATCAGAAACAGAAACAAGAGAAGATAAGAAATTTGATGGTCTGGCTTATTCTAGAGGTTGGGGATTTGGAACACGAAGTGTTTTATCTCTTGAGGAGCAACAAGTTACAGCAAATTTTGCTAGGTCTGATATATTAAAAAATATAGAAAGTTATGAAAGAATTATGTTTGATATAGAAAAATTAAAAAGTGAATATTCAACAGAACAGAAAAAGGTAACAGACTCAGACATAGCAACAATAATAAAAAATATTGTGCAATGTAAAGATATCTCTCAAAGTAAACTTGGTAGTAAAACATTAACAAAAACTGATCAAATTTTTCTAACAGATATAACAAATTTAATATTTGGAACCGAAGCCAGAAGAAATCCAAGAATGTTGGTACATTCAGCTATAATTATTGATTTAATAATTGATGGGAGATTGAGTTTTAAAGATACATTTGATATGAGAAAAACAGACACAATAGTATATAAAATAAAACCTAAAACACCAAAAAAAGCAGTACAAGGAGAAAAAACAGAAAAAAGAGCCCAAACAGAAAAAGAAGATAAAAAAACAA
Source organism: Rickettsiales bacterium (assembly GCA_028688645.1). GTDB lineage: Bacteria > Pseudomonadota > Alphaproteobacteria > Rickettsiales > UBA1997 > CALXSC01. The sequence goes on along the minus strand of JAQTXT010000080.1, from coordinate 1,391 downwards.
AGTGGATTCCAATTGGAGAACAACAACATATCGAATTTAGTGGTGGAATGTTTCCGATGTCAATTGGTAAAGATACAAAATATAGAACGGTTGAATTCGAAGATGATACATCGGGTATATGTGAATCTGAGGCAAAATCAGAAGAAGGACAACCAGTACAATCTGCTCGTTTTTTAAATGAATTATATTCTGGATATGTTGGATATACATATCAGTATGAAGGTGAAAAAGCTGACATTACAAATCCTCATGATAGAAGAAAAATAGAGGAACTAGTAAAAAGGGAAAGTGATATTATTCGTGAATATGTAGCGCCAAGACAGTGGACACAGTTAACTGCAAAACTCATTGAAAGGAAACGACTAGAAAGGGTAGAGGGAGCTTATGAAAAATTACTTACGGAATATAAATTAAAACTCACAGAATATAAGAAAAAAGATAAAAGACTTAAAGATGTAAAGACAAAAATAGAGCAAATAAATCAGAAAATAACTCAAATAAGTGAAAAACAGACTTCTTTAAGAGAAAGAGTCCAAGGATTAAAAGATAAAAAAGTATTGTTTGGAACTGAGAAAATTATAAGAGATTGTGCTAGGTCTTTTTATGAACCTTGATTAGTAAATAACAACTATGGACAAATAGGTTTTATAATATACTCTCTAAAATAAAGAATTTGGGTAAAATTAATACACAATTTACAAATAATGAATAGCAAACAAGGAACAATATGACAAATTATATAATGTTACTATCTGGCTTATTACTTTTATTTATTGGTGGAGAAATGCTTGTCAGAGGCAGTGTTGAAATTTCAAAGCGTCTTGGTATTTCAGCAATTTTGATTGGTGTAGTAGTAGTCGGATTTGGAACATCTACTCCAGAGTTATTAGTTTCTGTAAAAGCATCTCTAGCTGGACAATCTGATATTGCACTTGGAAATGTTGTGGGAAGTAATATTGCAAATATACTTCTTATCTTGGGAGTAGCGGCAGTTATTACACCAGTTATTTGCAAAGATAAAGCAATTCATAGAGATTCATTTGGCGTTGTAATAGCAAGCGCTGTGTTACTGGGACTTTCATATTTTCAGATTATTTCTCAATTTGCAGGTTTATTAATGTTTGTTTCTTTAATTGCTTATCTGATTTATTCATATAAAGCTGAGAAAAAAGATAAAGTAGCTATAATTTCTGGTCATGTTGTTGAAACAGCACATGAACATGAAGCAAATGAATTTGATAAAAATAGAAAGCTTAGTATAGCTATTCTTATGAGTATTAGTGGTATTGCTATGTTAGTTTTTGGTGCAGATTTTCTTGTAAAAGGAGCAAGTAATTTAGCAAGACAATTTGGAATATCTGAAGCGATAATTGGTTTGTCTCTTGTTGCAG
>JAQTXT010000079.1 GCA_028688645.1 Rickettsiales bacterium | reverse complement strand
TGGTGACAAGCTTGTTGTGGCTTAAACTTCTGTGAAAATCTGGTCATTTGATTTGATTTCTGGATGTTAAAAAATTACTGAGTCAAAACTTCACGACAATAATGTTGAAACAGTAAAATTTGGAACTAACAACGTATTTGGCACTTTATCAAAATAATCCTTGAGATTTTGGGACGTACGATAGTCTCCTCTTAAATCTGGAAGATTTTAAAAGAAAAATAAGTCAGACTTTGTATCATTTTGTTGGAATATGACAGGATAAAATCTCCAAACAGCATCATAAGAGAATTTGAAATATTGTCTTTTGACAAAGGATAGTATGCTAAATGTAATTGACTTTAGAAACCAAGGAAAAGCTTTGGCAACAGTAAATCTAAAGTCTATAACTCCACTCGAGATCAGTGAAATTGGATGGGATAAAAGTAACTCCTTTTTAGTTTGTGTTGGTGGATAGTAAATTTTTGTTTAAAATTAGAAACTCAACAGGTGCTGTTATACTTTTGAATGGAGAGAATTTTTAGTTAATACCAGAGGGTATTGTTGAATGTCATTGTGGGAGAATAAATGATTTTGCCTTTTCTCCTGACAATTCTAAAATAGCATTTGCATCAGATGATTCATTAACTCAAATTCATGAATTTCCAGAACTTATTTGTGAAAGATCTAACTCAAACAAAACTGATGATTCAACAATCAAATTATCTTTTAGTTACGATGGAAAATATTTAGCAGTTGGCTCTTAAGGAAACATAATTGATATCTACAATACCAAATATGGTGGTCAAGCTCACATGATAAAAAATGATACTCCAACCACTGTATTACAATGGCACCCAAAAAGACAAATTCTTTGTTACATTAATTAAAAGAGAAAAATCAACAAAAGTTAAAAATTCTAAGATACATACATTAACATATTCCAGCCTGAAATGTGATTCTTAATTTTTTTATTTCATTTTAATACTTATCTTCTACTTGTTGATTGTTCAATATTTTAATAAGCAAATAAAGAAGAAATAAAATGTCAATAGCAAATACTTATCAATAAGCTTTCTTGGTTAAAAGGTTGTAAAATTCTTCTTCTGAGACCAATCCATCTTGATCAAAGTCAGCTCTTTCAATCATTTCTTGAAGAGTGTTGTCATCAGTCAATTCTCCCAAATCTTTAGCAACTCTTCTTAAATCTTTCAAGGCAATAAATCCAGTTTTTTGGTTGTCGAAAGTGACGAAGACTTTGTGAACTTCTTCTCTTGATTCGTTAGATGATGGTCTGGTGATCATCATTTTGAAAAATTCGTCGAATTCAATCAAACCGCTGCCGTCCTTATCGAGTTCAGCAATCATTTGATATACGGCTTGGGCTTTTGCTTCAATACCGAGGGAGTTAATAGCAACCTTGAGTTCTAAATGATGAAAAATGTACCTCTTGGGTCAATAGCTCCTCCGAGATCTCTATCAAACAAATCAAAAGCTCTTTTGATTTCGAGAACTTATTCGACGGTACAATAATCAGTAGCAAAGTCAGCTGGGTTGAAGCTCATTTAAGATATTTTCGTAAATAATATTGAATAAAATTTATATAAAATCGCTCTCAATCATTTATTCACATTTTTGTGATTTTTATATCTTATTCAAATTTTGCCAATTTTGCTTTTTGAAAACGGTAATAAGAATTTGTAAAACTATAAGGATTATGCTAAAAATGGAATAAATATTCAGGATCAAAGTCTACGTTTTAGTTGTATGATCAAATTTTTTCAAGTGATTTGGTCATATTGTTGACAATATCTTTGGCAAGAGCGGTGATTTATTCAGTGCATCTTGCTTAATCTTTTGATTGAAGGCACTTTTCGGCACTCTTTGAGACAAAAAGAAGTTTGAATTGGAAAGGTTCAACAATATCACTGATTTTTTTGTTAGATGTAACGACACAGTCAGCGAATCTGTCGGCATTGTTGCCAGATTTTGAGTAACAGGCTTCGAGGCTTTGATGCATTTTCATGTTAGCAGCAGGTTCGATGCTTTCCATATCTTTGGACAAGCTTTTCATCACGGCAGTCATAACGTTTTCCATTTTTCCGAATCTTTATTTTTATATTATAATTCAGGCAGTTGATTAAAATCATTAGTTGAAACTAATTGTAAAAATCTTATTTAAAAATTTTGCTTACAAATTGATCTTTATTGTTTAAACTATATTTTACTAAAAAATAAATTTAACGTAATATATACTTTTATATGACGTCTCATAAATTAAAAGACCTCAATGAAATTATTCATTTTAAGAAATGATCCGACTAATTTGCTTTATTTTTAGAAAATAGAGATTAGAATAAGTTTAAGAAAGGTATCAATCATTTTTATTACTTCTTTATTTATCTTTGAAGCAAGTTTTATCAATAATCTTTAATGTGTTTGAAAGAGAATGGCTATTTGATGGCCTCACAAAGACGGTATCGATATTTGATGTGACTGGAATAGTTACAGATTCTTGAGTTGAAAATGTAGTTAAGTGCATACTTTCTCAAAAACAAGTTACTAAGAAGTCTGATGCATTTTGCATATCGATAATCGACCCACATACTTCTAAGATCAGCGATTGTATTAATTATTTTTTTCTTCTCCTTGAGTTCATCAATAAAATCTTGGTAATCAACACCATTTCTTTAAGTAACGTATCTGACTTTATCCTCATATTTTTCGATAAATGAAATAATTGCCTTACCATAATTTTTTGGAATGTTTTTTGTTTAGTTTTTCAATCTTTTTTACATAAGAAGTTTTAATCTTTTTATTTCATCAGTCTAGCTTGGCTCAATAGATTTCTATTCAACTTGTTAATATAGCGGTTACGATTATTATTTTTCTTAGGGCTCTATTTAAGCATATGATTAGGAATCTTATTACTAAGAAAGACCTGCAGCCTGGTCTCCTGTTACCCATACATGGTCAGATTATCTGGCATTATGATGTTATTTGGTTTTGAAAAGTATTTTATCAAGAAGAGAGCCATGATTTAATGACTCATAATCATCAAGTGCATCAAAGGGAATTTACATTTCGTGTTCATTGGGTTTGAGAAAATTATTGAAAAATCCCGACCCATCTTTTCTGTTGTGATCGATCTTCACGCTTATATTGCTAATGTTAGAGAGAAGACTGTCCTATTTTATGATTTATCCATTCATATAATACAAAAATTAAAATTATCCTCAAATTTCTACAATCAGAATTCTCTTTGCGTACAAAAAATGCCTTATCAGCTTCTGTGCTTGGATAGACGTCAATTTAAAGCATTATTTTCATCTTAATTGAGGTATAACTTTATATCGTGAAAAAAGTAAATTTATACATCTACCAAAATATTTGCATTTTGACACAAATTAAATTAATTAGACTCATAAAATTATAATTTTTTAACTCATTTTATCTTTACTAGAAAGAAAAAGAAGAAAAAGAATGAAAGTTTACTGATATTAAAGTAAAGTTTCTAAAATAAGTAAATTACTCTTTAGAGTGGAAATAAATTTTTATCGGCAAAATTATTAATTAAATATAAAATTATTTTAAAAGATTTGTACTTATTAGCTTTTTCATTTAATTTTAATAAATATCAGAGATTTGATTTTTAATTTAAAAAATATTTAAAATGCCTGAATAAAAAGTCGTCAAAGATACTAAAAAGAAAGATCAAAACAAGGAGGATGATTTGGTATTTATTTCGCTTATTAAAGAGTTTCGAAGATCGTTTATTAAAAGAAAAAATTGATGGTCATTGCGAAAACCTACTTCAAAATAATCAACCATCATTGACTGAACTGATCGAAATCGTTAAATCAGAAACCCGATCAATGACAAGTGTACCAAAGCCTTTTAAGTTCTTAAAAACTTATTACAAACAGTTGACTGATCACTTTGCGACATTGGCTGATGGAGCTCATAAAGTAAAATATTTTCGAAATTTAGATTGAATTTGCAAACTTTTTGTCAGTTCTTTCAATGATATTTGGTGATAAAGGCGCCAGAACCAGTCTTTATTATTTGATCCAAGGATAAAAGAAAGATTTCACATCATGGGGACATGAATACGTCAGTAATTTAGCAAGCGATATTGGTAAATAGTATGAGCTCAGACTTGAAAATGGAGAGCCTTTCGATGAATTAATTGACCTCGTTAATATCATTGTTCCTTACTTTATTCTTAACAATGCTGAACATGATGCTATCGATTTGTTACTCATTGTTGATAAACTTTAAAACATCACCGAATATGTTACTTATGAAAATTTTGCTAAAGTTCACATGTATCTTTCTGCTGTATGTGGGTATTCAACTGATCAGGATGAACTTGTCAAAATTTTAACCATCCTTTACGATTTGGCCCTTAAACTTTCAGAATATACAATTGCTTTAAGAATGGCAATCAAACTTGATGATCATGAAAAAATTAAAAAGGTCTTTGACTAATGTCCTGATGATTTAATAAAAAAACAACTTGCTTTCAACGCTGCAAGACAAAAAATCTTCATTCCAAATCTTGACTAATAAACAAATGCAATTATTTCAAACAGTAAACTCTCAAAATTCTACCTCGATCTTGCAAAAGATCTTGAAGTTCACGAACCTAAAGATCCAAAAGATGTTTTCAAAATGCATTTGGAAGAAAACTATAGAGCCAACACTGACCAAAAAGCAGTAACTCTCCATAACATTTACGTGAACGCTTTTGTTAATGCTGGACTCACTAAAGATACTCTTATGATTGATGATGAAGAAGAATAACAAAAAAAGAACTGGGTTGTTCTTTTGAAAGATAAATAAGAATGGCAAATTGCTGCAGTCGCAAGTTTGGGTATTTTAGCCCCTTGGAATCCAGACACTATCAATGATCTTCTTATGCCTTACATTGATAACGATGGAAAATTCATTAAAGCAGGTGCCAGTTTAGGAGTTGGTCTTTGTTGTGCAGGAATTAATGATGAGAATGATCTTGCTTTTGGTCTTTTATCTGAATCAGCCACAAGTGGAGAAAAAATTGTCAAGCAATGTTCAATTCTTGGTTTGGGTTTGGCTTATGCTGGACGATCAAAAACCGAATTACAAGAAATTTTTGTTTCTACAATTGTAGATACTGATCTCTCATTAGAAGAAAGTGCTTTCGCTGCTCTTTCATTGGGTTTGACTTATGTTGGCCAATGTAATGAATAAGTTGCTGGAGCTATTATTCAAACTTTAATGGAAAGAGATGAAGCTCAATTAAACTCTCCATCAGCTAAATTTTTCGGTTTGGGTTTAGCCTTACTTTTTATGGGGCAACAAAATAAATGTGAAGCCACTTTGGAAACAATTGGTATGATCGAACATCCAATCAAAAAGTTCATTGAAATAATGATTTTAGCAATTGCTTACATTGGTAGTGGTAATGTTTTACAGGTTCAAAAAATGGTTCATGAATGCCTTTCAGAGGATAAAAACAGTGAGGCTGCAATTTTAGGTTTAAGTTTGATTGCATCCAGTGAAGAAATTGGTAATGAAATGGCCACAAGACTTTTGAATCACATTATGCATTTTGGAAAGGGAGAAAAAAAGAAAATTGTACCATTGGCCTTAGCAATGTTGAGTATTTCAAATCCAAAGATCAACGCTATGGACGTTCTTTTCAAATTAGCTTATGATACTGATACAGAAATCGCATACAGAGCCATTATTTGTTTAGGTTTGGTCGGTGCAGGAACTAATAACTCGAGATTGGCAGAAATATTCAGAAAATTAGCAAGTTATTACAGCAAAGAGTCAGATCCATTGTTTTGTGTCAGAATGGCTCAAGGTTTGTTATACATGGGTAAAGGAATGTTGTCTCTTCAACCATATTACAGCGAAAGATTCCTTTTGTCTAAAGTTGGTATGGCAGGTGTTTTGGTATTCCTTACTTCACTTTTTGACATAAAATCAACTTTCCTTCTTAAACACCATTACTTTATTTACTTTTTGGCATTAGCCATGTATCCAAAGAGTTTGTTTGTGGTAAATATTTATTTTATTTTAGTTAAATGACAAACTTGAACCAATGCCTCTTAATATCAGAGTTGGTCAGGCAGTTGATGTAGTCGGTCAAGCAGGTAAACCTAAAAAAATTACTGGTTTCCAAACCCATACATCACCAGTTCTTATTGGAAATGGAGAAAGAGCAGAACTCGCCACTTAATAATACATTCCGATTCAAGATTGCGTTTTATAGAATTTTGTTATTTTAAAAAAGAATCCAGAATATGTCGAGTAATAAAGACCAAGAAAAAAAACTAGCATGTGATGATTGCTTTGTATCATTTTGTTTACTTAAAATAAAAAACTATGAATAGATTAAAATTAATAATAAATGAAAAATATCGTTACTAAGAATTAAAAATAAACAGATCAAATCAACAACAACCTTTTTTCTTTTTTTATTTTGACTCCTTGTGACCAGTGGCTGTTAGACTGACATTGTTATTAGTGGTGGCTTTATTTTGGTTTTATGAGGTGGCTGTTTTTGTATCAATTTACTCTTTACTTTTTTTACTTCCTCCACAAATGGCAAATGCGAGTTACTTAAAAAACTATTTGATACCATCTCCAGTTTTGGCTGAAACTTACATATAAGTAAGGCCCAATTCTTTGAGTTTTGATTGAGCTACTGAAGCAATATTTTCCTCAGATTCTGCTTTCAAATCAGATTTGTTTCCTAAATTATTTCAAATCTACCTATGACCATAATCAATGCTTATTAGCCTCTTACTTATCTTACATTATCGATCCACTTGCCCAAATTATTAAAGGAATTCGCGTCTTTATAATAAAAAAATTGAATTACTTGTCAGATCGAAGACTATAACAGCAGCGCTGCAATCTTTAAGATATGAGGGGATCAAAGAATGAAATCTTTATTGGCCTGCTGTGTCCCAGAGCTGCATTCTGAGAGTTTTATTATCAACATTGACGGTTTTAGAAACAAAATCAACTCCTACTGTGGGCTTAATTTTAAATTATCGTTTACTTGTTAGTTTCCAGTGAAATTGTCGAATATGAATCTGTTGATGACTGATGTTTTACCAACAGATTGGTCCCCTAATAAGACCACTTTGCATTTGACAGCTGAGCCGGTGCCTTACATTTTTTTAAATTAAATCTCAATTTATCTTTATAAATTCTATTTACTACATTATAACTTTTAGTTATTCTAATTTTGGCATTTACTTACAATATTTTTTAAACAATAATATCTTAAGGGGTTGGGGTTGGGGTTGGGGTTGGGGTTGGGG
>JAQTXT010000078.1 GCA_028688645.1 Rickettsiales bacterium | reverse complement strand
AACGATAATGTCAATGTTGTCAATTCCATTTTTTTCGCTTAATTCTATATGCTTATTTAAATTGTTTTCCAATTCATTTTTATTCCATTTTAAATTTTGTTTTATACTCGCTTGAACTAATCTAAAATTTTGATTTAATTTAACCGTTTTAACATTGTATAATCTTACATGACCAAAAATGAATAATGTTACAAAAGTTATAATATAAACTACAATGTAATTTTTGTTTTGAAATTTTTTATTTTTCAAATCAATTAATACAAAACTGCAACAGAAGAATATTATTAAAATAAAATCAAAAATATAAATATTTATAATAGAAACTATTTGTGTTAATACATTAGAAAAACCAATGACATACGCAAATAAATTCCACGGAAAAATTAAACCTTTTAAATATTCAAAAAATACATAAGAAACTGCGAAGACAATGGAAATTGTAAACTTATTTGTTATTGAGAATTTTTTAATTAAATAAAATAATGAAAGTGTGGTTAAACCTATGTAGAGTCCACAAATAAATGGTATAACACTTATTGCAAATGGGACTAGCCAGAAAAAAGTTTTTATATCAATAAATAATGAAAAACTAATCCAATAAAGCTGAACTAAATAATATCCAAAACCAAAAATCGCACCATATAAAAATGATTCTTTATAATTGTTAGAATTAGTTATTTTTTCTAATAAATAATAGAATGATATTGGTAAAAAAATAATCAAATATATTGGAGGGAAAGCTAAACCGGCAAGTAAGCCAAGAAAAAAAATACTTTTATATTTTTTTAAAAAATTCATGTTATTTTATAAAATATTGTTTATTGAGCCTAATAACATTTAAAAAATAATCAATTATTTTTTAATACTTTATAATTTAATTAATTTTAGTTAAAACACAGCCTATTTGAATTCTTGAGTTGGTAAATAGAGATTATAATTAAAATATGTTTTAGATATTTTATGTTTCAGATAAAAAGTAATTTGTTATAATTGTATCCTATTCAAAAAGAATTTAATATGTTCTTGACTTATTTTAATTTTTTCCTTATTTTATAATCATAAGTTTGAGAGACAATTCTTAGTAAATATTATGTCAAAAGCACAAGAAGAACAAGTTATAGCGTTTAGAAATTTTATGATACTTGGAAGTTTAAGTATTATTTTATTGTTATTTTTTCTTTATATTACTGGTTTATTTGTTGTTTTATTAACACAAAAAAGATTTACATTAGTTAGAATTTTTTCAATGGATATTGGAACTCAAATTGTGTATGTAGGTAATGTACTTGTTCAATCGTGGCAAGCTGTAATAAATAATTTTGCTAAATTAGGCTTTACTGGTGGTAACTATTTTATTTCTAAGGTTTTATTTAGTTCTTTTTTCCCATTAAGTATGTTTTCTTATATTATTTATAAATTTAGAGAACCAATTTTTGAATGGAAACCATTTAAAATGGCAGAATCTCAATATGGTGATGCACACTGGGCAAGCGTTGCTGAAATGAAAAAAGCTGGTCTAATGTATAAAGGAAGCGGAATGACGATGGGTATGTATAAAGGAACATTACTTGTTGTTGATAAAATAAATTGCGAGCATGCTTTGTTGTTTGCTCCTACTGGTTCTGGTAAAGGAACAGGTTTCGTTATTCCAAATTTGTTATTCTGGGACGATTCTGTGATTGTACACGATGTAAAACTTGAAAACTTTGAAACTACTAGCGGATATAGAACTAGTAAAATGAAACAGAAGTGTTATTTGTGGAATCCTGCGGATCAAGATGGTTACACTCATTGCTACAATCCTATGGATTTTATTTCGAGAGAATATGGTAGCCAGGTGGATGATGTTATGAAAATTTCAAAATTCTTATTAACAAAAGAAGAATTCTGGACAAATGAAGGTAGAGCCTTGACTACTGGTATTATGCTTGCACTATTAGCTCTTGATGATAGACCAACTTCTATGGGTGAAGTTTTGAGAACATTAAGAAGTGATGATGTATCATATAATATTGCTGTTATTTTAGATACGAAAGGAGAACAAATCCATCCAAGTGGATATATGAACTTAGCGGCTTATCTACAAAAACCAGATAAGGAAAGAGGTTCTGTTACATCAACTGCTGCGTCTGCACTTGATTTATGGGCAAACCCACTTGTTGATGCAGCAACTATGAAAAGTGACTTTAATATTGGAACTTTTAGAACAATTCCTACATCTCTATTTGTGGGTATTTCTCCAAGTAATGTTACGAGATTACAACCTTTGTTACAGATTTTTTATCAACAGTGTGCTAGTATTTTTACTAAAAAATTGCCAGATAAGAAAAAAGAGACACACAGAGTTATGATGTTACTTGATGAGTTTCCTACATTGGGAAAAATGGAAGAAATTAAAGCTGGTATTGCTTATTATAGAGGATATTGGGTTAAATTGTTCTTAATTACACAGGATACCGAACAGTTAAAAGCTATTTATGAAGCATCTGGTATGAACTCATTTTTATCTAACTGTAAGTTTAGAATTACCTATGCTGCAAACAATGTGGATACTGCAAAATATATTTCTGATTTATTGGGTGAAAAAACTATTGTGAGTCAAGATGAAGGCTCTAGACCTAAGTATTTAGATTTAAATCCTGGTGCAAGACAAGTTTCAACTAAAAAATCTGGAAGAAAATTATTGATGCCTCAAGAAGTTATTGGACTTTCAAAAGATGATCAAATTATTCTTATCGAAGCAAATCCCCCTGTTAAATGTAAAAAAATAGTCTACTATAAAGATAAGTTGTTTACATCTAGATTAATGAAACCAGTTGTTGTTCCAAAACAAGAGGCTTATATTCCAAAGAAGAAAAAACCAAGTGAAAAAAAATAATAAATAAATGGTGAAATTATGGTTAATAAAATTAATAAAAAGAAACAGACCAATAATATTAAGGAAGATATAAAAGTAAAAAATATTAAAAAACCAAGTGTGGTATTTAATATTTTATTGTATTTTATATTAGTGATTGGAATAGTGTTTTTTATTGTTTTATATTTAAATTTCCATGTTGGTAATATTGAAACTTTTAATGAAAAACCTCAGATTATTGAAAGAATAGATGATAATGGTTTGAGATCGGAATTAAATACTCTTAAAACTAAAAATCAAATATTAGAAGAGAGAATAATTAATAATATAAATGAAACTGATATATTAAGAAGTAGAGTGGAAAATTATGAATTAAAAATTGGAAAAATTCAAATAGATACACAAAGAATTGATTTAATAAGATTAGCTTTGAATATACAAAGATGTGTAGAATTAGGAGAAAATTATAATAATATTTTAAATTCGTTTAAAACTTTAATGGTTAGTAATAATGATTTAGAATCCGAATTAACTATTTTATCAAAATATCAAAATGCTTTTTTTTCAAAACAAATAATAGAAGATCGTTTTTATGAAGAAATGGAAGAATTTGTAAAACAAAATAATTTATTAAATAATAAAGGCGAATTTTCTAATTTTATGTCTAAATTTGTTATAGTTAGAAAAATAAAGAATACTGAAGAAAATACAGCTGATGACTTTATTAATCAGTTAGAACAAAGTATGAAGATGGGAAATTATGTGGAAGTGTTTAATATTATTAAAAATAGTGAAGAATATACAAAATATTTTTCTAATACAATTAGAGATATTAAAATTAATATTCTCATTAATAATGCTATTCAAGATATAATTAATTATCTTGTAAATAATTAAGGAACAACGAATGATTAAAAAATTATTTTATATTGCTTTTTTTATATGCTTAACTATTTTTGTTAGCCAACTTTTAAATTATAGTGGCGAAATAATAATAACAGCATTGGAATATCAAATATCAACAACAACAAGTTTTATTCTACTTTTTCTATCTGGTTTAGTATTATTTATATTTTTAGTAGTTTATATTCTCTTTTCTATTTTTTCTCCAAATGTTAGAAGAATTGAAAAAAATAGAAAAAAATTAGAAAAAAAATTTGAACAATATCTAAGTTTAATTACAGAAGGACTTGTCTATAAAAATGTAAAAAATTCAAAAGAAGCTTGGGCAAAATTAAAAAAAGCAAATAAAATTTTTAAAGAGACAAATTTATCAAAGTTTCTTGAATCGCAGATTCTTTATGTAGATGGTAAATACCAAAAATCAGAAACAAGTTTTAAAGAAATAAAGAATACTAATTTGAATTTAGATTTATTAAATTTAAAAAATTCCTTAAATCAAGCTAAAAAGACAAAAGATGAAGAGAACGCGGAGAAGTGCGCTGTTCAAATATTGGAAATTGAGCCAATTAATGTGGAAGCATTAAATACTTTATTAAATATTTATATTGCAAAAAAAAGTTGGATTGATGCTGAAATTATATTGAAAAAAGGATTAAAATCAAAGGTATTTAATGAAGAAAATAATAAAGAACAAATTTTGTTTGTTTATACTTCTTTAGCTAAAACATATTTTGACAATCAAAATTTTGATGAAGCAAAAACTCTTTTAAGAAAAGTTTATTATATAAATCCAAAATATATACAGGCTATAATATTACTTGTTGAAACTTATATTGCTATGGGAAAACATGCGAAAGCTTTGACTATAATTATGAGAACTTGGAAACATACTACTAATCCAAAGTTAGCCGATTTGTATTTTTCATTGCAAAAAGAAAAAGATAGAGATGATATAAAAATAGCTTTGAAACTTTATAAATTAAACACAAAAAGTTTTGAAAGTAATTTTATCTTGGCGAATACTTTTTATAAAAATCAAATTTATTCAAAAGCTAGAAAATATGCAAAAATAGCAGATGATATCGTTGAAACAAAAGATTTATATGAACTAATGTTAAAAATAGAACAAGAAGATAATGGAAGCTCAGCAATTATAAATATTCTGAAAAATAAAATTTTGTTATTAAAGAATTCTTGTTGGAAATGTAATATTTGTAAAAGAGAATATTATAATTGGCAACCAGAATGCAATAATTGTAAAAATTTAAACTCTTTGAGATGGAATAAATGATGGCTGAAAAACGGGGGCAAGAAGATTATCTAGAAGTTCAAAATCAAAAACTTTATGATTTTATGAGGATTCATGAATTGCGAGAATTGAGTATGCAACAAGAAGTATCCAATAGAATATTAAGTCCTTTCATTATACAAATAAATCAAACATTAGAAGAAGAGCGACATATACCAATAGAAGAATTTGAAAATATTTTAAATATTCTTTTAGAAAAAAAAGATATGATAGTTGTTCCGCCAGTTTTATTTAGATTATTATCCCGTGTAAATTATATTGATTTTATAATTTTGGAACAATTTTTACAATTTAAAACAGAAGAAACAATAGAAGGTGATTTATCTAGAAAACATCTCACTGAGCATATTAATTTACATACTAAAAATCGTTTAATCCAAAATTTTTAGCTTTTTATTGTTCGCTTCATTCTCTTTTTTAGCTATCCTTTTATCGTTATATATTTGATTTTTAGCTTTTGCTAGTGATAAAGCTACAAATTCTCTTGTTGTCTTTAGTTGTGAGGATTTTATTATATCTTTATCATTTAAAATTTCTGGATTTTTATCAATTAAATTTAAAATTCTTTCAGTTGAGGTTAGATATGTTAATTCAATATTTAACAATTCTTTATCTTTTTGTAATTTTTCTATTCTTGTATCTAAAGCAACCAAATCTTGTGAAATAATAAACATTTTATATCTAACACAAAACATCAATACAGCGATAATTATTCCAATTATTAAAAGGAAATTTTGAGAAAATGACAAAAACTTTTTAAAGTTTAACATTTTTTTAAAGCCCTCAATTTTGCAGATCTAGCTCTTATGTTTTTTTTAACTTCTTCTTCAGTCGGAACTACTGCTCTTTTGGTTAATAATTCAAAATCAACAATATTTTTATCTTTTGAATATTTATCTTTTTTTACGCCTTTATTAGTTTCCCTTTTAACAAAATCTTTTACAATTTTATCTTCTAAAGAATGAAAACTAACAACAACCAATCTGCCATTTGTTTTTAATAATTTCTTTGATAGCTCTAAAATTTTTTCCAGTTCATCTAATTCTCCATTAACTGCAATTCTGATTGCCTGAAAAGTTTTTGTTGCTGGATCTATTTTCCCTTCTCTTTTTGGATAAAAATATCTAACTATTTCAGCCAATTCAAATGTTGTTTCAATAGGTTTTTCTTTCCTTTTTTCAACAATTTTTCTAGCTATATGTCTACTTTTTACTTCATCACCATAATTATAGATAATATTAGCTAAATCTTGTTCATTAGTGTTATTTATGATTTCATAAGCAGATATCTGATTATTCCCCATTCTCATATCAAGTCTTGAATTTTTTTGAAACGAGAAACCTCTATCAGCATCATCTATTTGCATTGAAGAGACGCCTATATCTAGTACTATTCCATCAAGTTTTCTACCATCTAATATGGTTTCTATATCACTATATTTTATATTATGAAATTCAAACCTATCTTGAAAAGTTTGCTTTATTGTGTCAGTAAATTTTTTAACTGTTGAATCTCTGTCTAATCCTATAACATTGCAATCAGCTTTTTCTAATATTGCTTTAGTATAACCGCCCGCTCCAAAAGTACAATCAACATATAATTCTTTATCACATGGATTCAAATATTGAAGAACTTCTTTTAATAAAACTGGCGTATGATTTTCACTATTTTTCATTTTTTATACTTGACATTATTAAAACATCCAATAAAATTAATTCAGCGGTAAAGCTAAGTTAGAATTCCCAAAAACTAACTAATTCTCCCAAATTTGTTTTACCGCCCTTTTTTATTTCCCCAAATTATAAACCGCCCTTATTGAGAAGCTTTTTTAACTGAAAATGGTGTATTTTTAATTTGCTCCTTAGCTTTTTTCAAATACTCTTCAAATTTCTTAGGTTCCCATACCTCAAAAATTTGACCCTTTCCAACAAATACCGCTTTATCAAGTATATTAGCAAATTCCATTAAATTCTTTGGTAAAATTACTCTACCATCAGAGTCGAATGGCAATTGTGCTGAGCCACCTAATATTACAGTAGCGAAAGCATCTCTATCTCTAGAAAGTTGATCCAAATCATCAATTGTTTCACTGAGTTTTTGTATTCTCTCAATGCTACAACCCTCTATACATCCATTAATTGATGATTGGTATAAAACTATTCCAGAAAATTCCTTACCTTGTAACATAGAACGAAATTGAGAAGCAACAGAAACTCTTCCTTTTATATCTACTTTATTTTCAAATGTTGATAAAAATAATGCCATACTCAATTTTTTCTTATTACTATTATAAAATACTTTTTA
>JAQTXT010000077.1 GCA_028688645.1 Rickettsiales bacterium | reverse complement strand
AAAATCAAGGACAAAAAGAAAAAGATTATAAAAAAATTCATTCTCAACAATTAAGTTTTGATTTTTAATTAGATTTAGTCAAGATTGTAATACCCCACTGCTTGCGGTGGGGTTGTCATTTATTTTTATTAAAATTAAATAAGAATTGAATTTTATAATATTTATTGCATAATATAAACATTGGTAAAAATTGTATTTATGGAAGAACCAAGCAATTATAACAATTTTGATGATAACTATAGAGATTCCATTAAATACTGCGTAGGTAATGGAACATATTTCAAAGATGCTTTTAATTGGTATTGTAATTTATATTTAAGACCAATAGTTGATAGAACATTTTTTGTTTTTATGTCAATTATGGGTGTTGTTATTATATATAATGTAATCGGATTAATATCTTTAATATTACCACTCAAGGAAGATGTCTATATTGCAATAAGAGAAAAAGATTTAACTAAATATCAAACCACTATACATGATATATCTAAGAGTAAAGAGGCTAATTCTACTGATGAAAATATATTAAAATATTTAGTAAATAATTATGTTGCAGAAAGGGAAAGTCATAATTATAAAACATCTAATATAAATGATATTAATTTAAAAATGGAAAGAGTTAAAAATGTTTCGTCCCCAGATGTTTTTAATGATTTTAAATATTTTATGAGCGCTGATAATAATAATGGGCCGTATTATTACTTCGGAAAAAATATAGAAACGACTGTTGATATAACATCATTCAATTTTATAAGAATTCATAGAACAAAATTTGTTGATAAAATTATAGATTATTTTAATGTTGGTCTAATACCAATTAAAGCTGAGGTTTTCTACACATTGAGTACACAATTTGGTGATAACGTAAATTATCAAAAAAGAAAAGCTATTTTGTCATTTAAATTTGTGGGTGTTGAACGTAATGAAAAAACGGGTGAATATTCGCCAGTTAAATTTGTTGTTACTAGTTATAAAAGTTATTTAATAAATTAAATATATGAAAAAGCTATTATTGTTAATTTTATTCCTTTTATTCTCATTTACGCAGAGCTACGCTGTGCAGTTGCCAAGAGCAATGGGAAAAGAAAAGAGGTTTAGAACCTATGTTTATAATCCAAATGATGTTTATAGATATGTTGGATATTATTTAAATCAATCTTATATTGAGTTTGAAAGCGATGAGACCATTCAAACAATATCTATGGGAGACCCAACGCCTTGGTCTACAAGTGTTTTAGGAAATAAACTATTTTTAAAACCAATAGGACCTTATCCACAAACTACAATGACTGTTTTTACAAATAAAAGGGAATATTATTTTGAGCTAGATGCTGTAGATGCGGATACAGTTAGTGAAGATGATATTTTATTTTACATTAAATTTGTTTATCCAACAAGTAATGATAAAAACATTGTAAAATTTAATGTTAAAACTCAAAGAGATGATTATCCTGACTTGACAGACTTGAGCAAATATAACTTTAATTATGAGTTTGCTGGTTCTCCTTCTATAGCACCTATTAAAGTATTCGATGATGGTGTATTCACTTATATGGAATTCAAAACAGAAAATTCAGAAATTCCAGCTATATTCGCAGTTAATGATCAAGGTTATGAAAGCTTAGTTAACTTTAGGATTGTTGATGAATATGTTGTTGTTGAACAAGTTGCTGGACAGTTAACTTTAAGAAGCGGTGGTGATGTTGTTTGTGTTTATAATAACTCATTATATGGAGCCAAATAATTTATGAAAAAAGCATTTTTTTTATTAGTATTATTTTTTATAACTTCATGTTCTCAGTTTATGAATTATACACAGCAAACCGCTGTTACTGTGGAACAGAAAGAACCATATGACAGTATAGAAGAGGGGGATTTAATACAAACTAATGATAAAAAGTTATTAGTTGGTATTTTACTACCTTTAAGTGGGAAAGCTGAAAAAGTTGGAAACATGATGCTAAATTCAGCGCAACTTGCTATGTTCGACAATAAGCTTAATAATATAGTTATAAAGCCTTATGATACAAAAGGAACTTCTTTTGGTGCGGTTGATGCAATAAATGAAGCTGTTAGAGATAAAGTTGATATAATTATTGGACCATTATTTACTCAATCAACAAAAGCTATTCTTGACATAGCTTATACTAATAATTTGCTTGTTTTATCTTTCTCTGACAATCAAAATTTGTTAGATGATAAATATCCTAATCTTTATTTAATGGGATTTACACCAAAGCAAGAAATTAATAGAATGATAAGTTATCTAATTGACTATAAAAACTTTTACGGATTTTCTGCTATGTTCCCAAGTGATGTTTACGGAAGCACAGTATCAAAAATGTTTAAGGAAGTAATTTTTAGAAAAGATGCTAAAATCGTAAAAACTGAATTTTATTCGAAAGATGATAAAAATTTAGAGAAAAAGGTAAATAACTTATTAAATACTAATACTTACAAAGATGAAGTTTATACAAAATATGAAACTGATCAAGCTTTAGCGAAAGCTGAAGGATTAAGTACTGATATTGCATTTACATATACAGAGGAAGACAAAATTTATGCTGATGCGCTATTACTTCCAGATAGCGGTTCAGAATTACTCAATATTGCTAATTATGCCAAGAATTATAATGGCAAAAACAAACCATTATTAGTTGGAACTAGTAAATGGTTAAATAGTACTCTATATAATAATATAGATTTTGATAATACATTATTTGTTGCTCCAAATCCAAATGGTTATGCAGAGTTTGAAAATGAATATTTTGAAGCATATCAATCTTATCCATTAAGAGTTGGCTCTTTATCTTATGATGCTATTACGGCTGTTATTGAATCTTATGCTAAAGCGGAAGAAAAAGAAAATATAAAATATGCTATAGAAAATTATCAAGGATTTAATGGTTTTAACGGTAGATTTAGATTTTTAGCCGATGGAACACTAGAAAGAAAATTAGCAATTATTAAAATCAATAATGGCAGATTCGAAATAATTGATTATGATGATGAATTATTTTTGAAATATTAAAAATATAAATGCTAAGCGAAAACTTAGCATTTTTAATATGAAGACAATATGTTAAACTTAGAAATAGAATATAAATTTAAAATAAATAATAAAAAAGAAGTTAAAAATATTTTAGATAAAATAGCTGAAAAAAGCTACAATAGGCAATATCAATCTAACATTATGTTTGATAATAAAGATGGCTTGATGCAAACTACCAATAGCAGAGTTAGATTAAGATTGCTAGGTGACACTGGAAATAAAGTTTTAACATATAAAAAACCTCTTGAAAGTGTTAATGGTGCAAAAAGGGAAATAGAATATGAAATCAATTTTAGTGATAAAGATGAACAAATTGAAAAAATTATAAATGCTATGGAATTTCATATTACAACAAGCTATGAACGGTATAGAACTGAATGGAAAATTGGCAAAGTTCATATAACTATTGATGAATATCCTTTTGCGGATTTTGTTGAAATTGAAGGTGAACAAGAAGAGATTGAAGAAGTAGCTAAAAAATTGGAGTTGGATTTTAAAAATGCTTTAGATAAACCCGCGGATACATTATTTCAAGAATGGAGAAAGGAAAAAGGATTGGGATTTAAGACGGAGATGAGGTTTGAGGATTATAATAAATAAACTATTAATTGATTTTTATATATCAAAACAAATATTTAGTTGTAAAAACACTTGCATTTTGAAATAAATAAATTACAATACTATTATAAAGTCCCTGACCTATTATGTCAAACTGCTCAGTATTGAGTGAGTGTTCCTTATCTAGGAGTGTAATAGCAGGGCATTTTTATTTGAAATCCCAAATATGAATTTTATCATTAATTGGTTTGTAAAAGCACTCCTTAGTTTTGTAATAATAATTTATACTACTTACTATCATATCAGCCATTTGAATTAGATTATTTGATTTGGAATCTTTAAATTCAATTTTTTTCACTTTTATAAATTTTCTTAAATATATTGAGAAATTTTCTTTACTTTTTTATTTTTCTTTCCATCCACAATAACTATTGAGGTATTTAAAATAGTTCTGGAATTGGCTATTAATTCTCTTAACATATAATTATAGAAAGTAATAGATTCTTGTTTAACCTTTTATTCTATATAAAATCTTTGTTTATTAGATCGCTTCAACACTAAAATTTATACATTTTATTTTGGAAAAAAATGTCAATCTTTTGTTATTATCAGTTTTTGAAAATTTAAATTAAGTTTTATGTTTTAATTCCAATTTTATATCATCTATAATTTTTTCAGCGAAACTAACATCATAATTATTATTAAAAATAATCATAGCTATAACAAAAAACTTTGATAAACTTTTTTCGTTAATTCCAGGATCTCTACTTTCATCTATAAATACTATATTGTATTTATTTTTTATTTTTTCATTAATTAATTTTTAGTTTAGCCATTTCACTTTATAAGGAAATTTTATATTATGGTATTACAAAAATAAATTAAAAAAGACCAACTATAAAATTTAAGTTGGTCTTTAATCTTAACATTGGCAAAAAATTACATACAGCTATTAATTGTTCTATTAATCACATCTAATTGTTGTTCTTTCGTCAACTTAACAAAATTTACAGCATAACCAGAAACCCTAATTGTTAATTGAGGATATTTTTCTGGGTGATTCATAGCATCTTCTAGTAATTCTTTCTTGAATACATTAACATTTAAGTGCTGGCCACCTTTTGGTGTGAAATAACCATCAAGTAGTGAAACTAAATTATTAACTTGAGTATTACTTTCTTTTCCTAATGCAGCTGGTGTAATTGCGAATGTATAAGAAATACCATCTCTTGAGTATGCAAAAGGCAATTTGGCAACTGAACTCAAAGCTGCGATTGCACCACAAGTATCTCTACCATTCATTGGATTTGCTCCTGGAGCAAATGGAGTTCCAGCTCTTCTTCCACAAGGTGTGTTTCCTGTTTTCTTTCCATAAACAACATTTGAGGTAATTGTCAAAATTGACTGAGTTGCAATAGCATTTCTATAAGTTTCATGAGAACCCATATAACCCATGAAAGTTTTTATTAAGTCGATAGCAAACTGATCTGCTTCCTCATTATTATTTCCAAAAGGTACGTATTCTCCCTCTCTTTCAAAATCAACAGCTAAGCCTTGTTCGTTTCTCTTTATTTTTACTTTGCAATTTTTAATCGCATTCAATGAGTCTGCAACGATTGAAACGCCTGCAATTCCTGAGGCTTCAAATCTTTCAACATCAGTATCATGTAAAGCCATTTCATATGCTTCATAAGAATATTTATCGTGCATATAGTGAATTATTTTCAAAGCATTACAATAAGTTTTAGCTAACCATTTCATCATTTGATTAAATTTAACCATTACTTCATCATAATTCAAATAGTCACTTGTGATAGGTTCAAACATTGGGCTTACTTGCTCCCCTGTCATTTCATCTTTACCGCCATTTATAGCATAAAGTAGACATTTTACAAGGTTAGCTCTTGCGCCGAAGAATTGCATTTGCTTACCAATTTTCATTGAAGAAACGCAACAAGCTATACCATAATCATCACCATAAAGTGGACGCATTAAATCATCATTTTCATATTGAATGGCAGATGTATCTATTGAAACTTTTGATGAAAATTTTTTCCAATTTTCAGGCAAATTTTCAGACCATAGAATTGTTAAGTTTGGTTCTGGCGCAGGGCCTAAGTTATATAGAGTATTTAGAAATCTAAATGAAGTTTTACTAACCAAAGTTCTTCCATCAACACCCATTCCGCCCAATACTTCAGTTACCCAAGTTGGATCTCCCGTGAATAATTCATTATATTCTGGAGTTCTTAAGAATCTAACAATTCTCAACTTGATAACCATTTGATCTATCAATTCTTGAGCTTCTTCTTCTGTTAATTTTCCATTTTTTATGTCTTTCTCAATATAAATATCAAGGAATGTTGAAGTTCTACCAAGGGACATAGCGGCTCCATCTTGATCCTTAACCGCGCCTAAATATCCAAAATAAACCCATTGAACAGCCTCTCTAGCATTTTGTGCTGGTTTTGAAACATCAAACCCATAAGCTTTACACATATTTTTGAAGCTTTTCAATGCTAAAATTTGTTCTGTGATTTCTTCTCTTTTTCTTATAATATCTTCGTTACATTCTTCACCACCTAAATTTTTATAGTCTGCTTGTTTTTCTGTAATTAATCTATCAATGCCATATAAAGCAATCCTTCTGTAATCACCTATAATTCTACCTCTACCATAAGCATCAGGTAAACCAGTAATTATATGAGCATGTCTGCAGGCTTTAATATCATCATCATAAGCCGAAAAAACGCCTTCATTATGAGTTTTTCTATATTTTGTAAAAACTTCTTTTGTAAATGGATCAATTTCATATCCATAAGATTTTAAAGCGGTCTCAACCATTCTAAAACCACCTTTTGGATATATTCCTCTTTTTAATGGTTTATCTGTTTGAAGACCAACGATTACTTCACTATCTTTATCAATATAACCTGCACCATAAGTATCGAGACCTTGAGGAAGTTTAGTTTCTGCATCATAAACTCCTTTTTCTCTTTCCACTTTGAACATTTCTGTTAATTTGTTCCAGATTTTTTTTGTTCTTTCAGTTGAAGATTTTAAAAATTTTTCATCTCCTGTATATGGATTATAATTTTCCTGTATGAAATCTCTTACATCAATCTCTGATTTCCAATATGTACCCTTAAATTCTAGCATTTTGCCTCTTTCTATTTAATTAACACTCTTTATATAAAACATTTGATTTAAAATGTAAATAAGTAAAGTGATTATTAGATTTATTTTGAGTTTTTAGTATTTGTAGCTCCCCTTTGTCGCTTTGCGACATTTCCCCTCAAGGAGGGGCAAGATATTCTGGTTTGTTTAACTATCTTTTCTTAACCACTACTCGTAATCTTTCCCCTCCTTGAGGGGAAATGTCGCAAAGCGACAAAGGGGAGCTATAATATTTAAATAATTGACAAATAAATCCAAATATTTAACAATGGAAATGTCCTTAGGGACAAATGTGAGGATTTCACGATCTGAGCGTCATATAACATGAAAGCATTGAGCTTTCGCTAATTTACATGTATAATGTAAATTCTTTAGCGGAGGCTTGTGGCTATAATGTCTACTCTATGTGGTCAAAAGGCTATAAGAGTCGATGACGTCGATTTCGTGAACCTCCGCACTTTTCAATTATTTGATAGTGCGATTTTTATTAATTAAAAAAGAGGTTGAAATGTCTAAAGATGAATTAGATGCTTTTTCTGTTGAGAAAGAATTTGAAGTTGATGAAAAATTGAAGAAAAGAAATGCTAAAGAACAAATAAAAATAGGGGCTTGACTAGAATATTTTTATAAATATTATAGTTAAGTTATGATAAAATATAGTAAATTAAGCGATTATCAAATTAGAAAAATAATAGGTTGTTTTTTCTCAGATTTAACAGCTTTACAAACTA
>JAQTXT010000002.1 GCA_028688645.1 Rickettsiales bacterium | reverse complement strand
GAAAAAGATAAACAAAAATTGATTAATGCAGAGACTCTTACAAGAAAATTTATTCAATTTCTTTATAAGAGAACAGATTTAAAACCAAAAGTTAATTCAAAGTATTTTTATGAATCTCTACTTTTTGCTTTGTTAAATATAAATACAAACATATATGCGACGATGGATTCTGTTATGAAAAATTTGGTTGAATATTTAAATAAAAGAAAGACAAAACTTAAATTGTCAGATGAAGATATACAAACTATATTGCATGCATACAGAAAATTTGATATTGAAGAAGGAAAATTTGACAGAAAAACATTTATATCGACATCATTAAGAGAAGAAATAGCGATAGGTTATGCACTACCTTATATTGAAGGAATACCTGAAGAAGGAACTGTCAGAGGTTATAATCCAGAATATGATACAACAGGCAAACCAAAACATAGACACGGTGGTATGATAGAGATTATACTTTTTCCAGCTAGTGAATATGCTGAGGAATGTCAAAAAACTGGAAGGATGTCTAAAGTTGAAGATGGTTTTAAATTTGTTCCACCAACTATTGTTGATGATAATTTAATTCCAAAATTTATTGATTTACATTTTTCAAGATATTCTGGATTACTAAGACCAGATTCAAGAATTGTTGAACAGTTTGAGGCTAATTTTTTAAATACAGTTGATGGAAAATACATTGTAGCTTCATTCCCTGTTTATTATCCAAACTTCAGTAAAGCTTATAATGAACAATATTTTTTAGAAACTTATGGACTAAAAAGAACTCAATACGAAGCTATAAAAGCTAAGTTAGCTACTGGTATTCAAAAAGATTATAATGAAGCTATAACCATTTTATCTGATGCTTTAAAAGAATATTATAAACAAAAATTAGAAACCTTTGTAAATAGTATTATGGACTCTTATGAAATTAATGGTAAAAAAGTTCAATTATTTAGAACATTACCAAAAATTAATGAAACTGGGGAAATAGATATAACAAGGGCTATCCGTTCTTGCACAATACATCAAAGATTTGGAAAAAAGGAACAAGAAAAAAGCTTAAAAGGACAAGATGGAACTTTAAAAACTTGTATAGCAATAAATACAAGTCCAAAAAAAGAAGGTAGTTATTTTGGTATTCCACAAAACCGAGCAAGATAAATAAATATAAAAATAATTATTTATTACTTAATCTTGGAACTATAACGCTTGGCTCAAGAATATTCTGTCCACCACTTATATTCTTATTCAACTCATTAAATAAAATATCTCCATTAAATCCAATTTCACTTAGTATTTTATTTGATAAATAAGGACACAAAGGTTTTAATAAAATTGCTATTTTTCTAATCATATTGACTATTGAGTAAAGTACTTCATTCATTTCTTCAATTTCCCCTTCCTTTTTTAGTTTCCAAGGAGCTTTTTCGTCCATATATTTATTTGTTTCATCAGCTATTTTTATCAAATTTTCAACATAACCAGTGAAATCAAAATTTTTCATACAATTTTCAAAAATTGAAATATCCGTTGAATTAATTACATCAAATTTTTTAACTTGAGGAATTTTTGCATCACAATTCTTGTAAATCATATCAAGCGTTCTTTTGGCTAAGTTTCCAATTTTATTTGCCAAATCACTATTAACTTTTTCAATTAATTTTAGTCTTGAATAATCACCATCATTTCCAAAAGTTGTTAGGGTTAATAAATAATATTTGAAGTAATCTCTTGCGGTGTCTTCATTTAAATTATATTCTGTTTTTAGCCATTCAATTTCAGTTTCAGCATAAACACCATTTCCAAGAGATTTAGACATTTTTACACCCTCATTTGTCAACCAACCATGAGCATAAATTGTGGTTGGTAGAATATTTCGTATATTCTCTTCAACTTCTTTCATATTTTTGACTTGCTCTCTTGTATAATTAAAAGCAATTAGAAAACTTGGCCAGTAAACAGCATGAGGTCTTAAAATTTCTTTTCCTATTAAATGGTATTTGTTTGGATTATTTAACCAAAAATCTTTGTAATCGCTGTGATTTGTTTTACAACCTAATGCGGTCAAATAATTGAATAAAGCATCAAACCAAACATAAATTACATGCTTTTCGCTTTGTGGGACATCTTTTTTCCATTCGCCATTTTCGTTGAGTAACTCATTTCCTTTAAGATCACAAGGAATTCTAATACCCCAATCGAAACCATTTCTTGAAACTGATAAGTCTTTTAGATAATCTTTTTTAGCTGGTATTCCTGCATCGTAATCTTTCATATTTAAACCGCTAATAAAAGATAAAACTTCGGTTTTTTTACCATAAGGTTGAACTATATTTGGATATTCTTTATAAATTTTTAGCAATAAATCTTGAAATTCGCTTAATCTAAAAAAATAAGTTTTTTCTTCTCTCCATTCTGCTTTACTACCTAATTCTGTTCTTAAAATTCCATCTTGTCCTTTGATTAATTCACTTTCGTCGTAGTATGCTTCATCACTTACACAATACCAACCCGAATAAACGCCTTCGTAAATCCAGTCATTTTTAACCATAACTCGCCAAACATCTTGCACGAAAGCTTTATGACAAGGCATTGTAGTTCTTATGAAACTATCATTCAATATTTCAAATTGAGTTGGCTGATAATCCATTAATTTAATTAAATCTCTAAATCTTAACGAAATTCTATCAACAAATTCTTGTTCTTTTTCATTATTTTTTTTTGCTGATTGCTCTATTTTTTGTCCGTGTTCATCTGTTCCAGTTAAAAATTTAACATTATAACTATCCATTTTATAAAATCTTGCCAATATATCTGCAAACATTGTTGTATAAGCGGCACCAACAGTTGGTGTTGAATTTACATAATAAATTGGAGTAGTTATATAGAATGGCTTCATATAAAATATTAATTAATCATATAATTAAGTGTATGAAATTAAAAAAATAAATCAATAAAATAAATAAAAAATATTATAGTAATTTAAGGTACAAAAATAAGTGATTAATCTAATTTCTTCAAGATTATGGTTGACTTTTAGCCGCTAGTCAATAAATATTATATATAATAATGTCTTATGGTTATTTTATGTCATATATTACAAAAAAATTTAAAAATAAAACACCCAATATTATAAAAGCTCTATATATTGGAGATAATTGTATACTTGCTGGTAGTGTTAAATTAGGCAAAAATTCAAGCATATGGCCAAATTGTACATTAAGAGCTGATTTAGCCTCGATAGTTATAGGTGATAATACAAATATTCAAGACAATACTGTAATTCATGTTGATAAATGTGAAGATGAAGATTTTTTAATTAATCCAAAAGGTCATGTTATAATTGGCAAAAATACAACTGTTGGACATTCATGCATTATACATTCATGTCAAATTGGTGATAATTGTTTAGTTGGCATGGGATCTATTATTGGAGATGGAGTTATAATATATGATGGAGCTTTCGTTGGAGCTGGATCTAATATTACTCCTAAAACAATTATTAGAAGTGGCGAAATGTGGTTTGGAAATCCCGCTAGATTTATGAGACAACTTAGAAGTATGGATATTCAATACATGAAAGAAAATGTTGAAGAATACTTAACTTTAGCAAAAGAGTTTGCGGAATAACAAATTTTATATGGGAAATTTGTGCTTTCAAAAGAAGATCTAGACAGTTGGAACAATTTCAAAAAGAAATGCAGAAAATCAACAAAAGATGTTAGTTTTGCAAGTTTAACTGATAATGGTAAAACATTATTAAGTAGTGTTAAAAAATCATTGAAAAATAGAGAAAAGGAAAATTTCAAAGGCAATCTTGCATCAGACACAATTAGTGATTTTTTTCTTGAAAAAGATACTAGTCTTGGAATTGATTGGAATAGTGATAAAAAATTAATGCAAGGCAAATATAATATAGATTATAAAATCGATCTACATGGTTTAACTCTTAATGAAGCATATAATAAAATTAGATTACTTTTTAATAAAGCAGAAAAAAATAGTTATAGATGTCTTCTAATTATAACAGGCAAAGGTTTACATTCACAAAATCAGACTATAAAATATAGTATTATTGAATGGTTTAAAGAACCTTATTTTACGAACAAAATAATAAAATATACCGATGCACAGAAAATACATGGTGGAAGTGGCGCAATTTATGTTCTTCTAAAAAAATAGAAATAAATTATAATTTAATTTATAGCTTATTTTGTTTCTAAAATATTTTGTTTAATTAAATTAAAATAGGCCTTTCATTTTATATTATAATCATTCCAATTTGAACTTACATTAGATAAATCGCTTAAGGAAAGAATAGAAAAATTAATTTTTATAAAGTATATACTTTTTTAATAAAAATTACTTCCAACATTAATAAATCTTGCTGGATCATATCTATCGTCTTTATCTCTAATTATTTCGTAGTGTAAATGTTGTCCTGTGCTTCGCCCAGTATTACCTTGAAAGCCTATTACATCACCTCTTTTTACCTCATCACCAACTTGTACATTGTAACTATTAAGATGTCCATAAAGAGTTTTCATTCCATATTCATGTTCTAAAACTAAAGTCTTGCCGTAGCCACCTTTTATTCCAATAAAAACAACTTTACCATCAGCTGGAGCAGTTATCTTAGCTATATAAGGACCAACTAAATCTATTCCATGATGTTCTCTTGTAGTTTTTAAAAATGGATCTAATCTTTTGCCATATTTACTACTTACATAAAGACTCTGTATTGGTTCAGCAAAAGGCATAGCATTTATAAAATTCTCCAATTCACTTAAGTGAGCGATATTGTTATCTAAGGTTTTTTTGAGAACTATAGATTCAGCAACATCTACATCAACCACCACCTTTTCATCAATTAAATCATTAACCGTATCATAAGAAACCAATTGCACATCATTAAATTGCAAATTTTCTTTTACAGATTTTAAATTACTAACTCTACTGGCTAATTCTAAATTTAAAGTTTTTGTGTTATCCTTAATTCTATTTAACACTAATTTAACATCATTTGTATTAGAAATATCATAATCACTAATATTATTTAAAGCACTTTCATCAACTGTAGCAAATCTATCATATTTATTCAAAGAAAATAAAAAATTCCTAACATTGACTATGTCTTTGTTAAATAGTACTATTTCGGATAGTAATTTTTGTTTTACTGATTCTAATTTTACAATTCTTTCATTTTTTGCAAGAATCTCAGATCTCATTTCAAAATATTTAATAGTTGTAAACGATACCCAAAAAACCACCAGTACATTCCATACTAAAAATACAATTCCAATTCTTTTGGACTTTACTCCGCAATCTGATACGCAAATAACATTGTGTTCTATTATAAGACTTGATTTTATTTTTGATAAAAACTTATTCATATAATTAAATTAACTGACGATAATATTATTATATTATAATTTTAAAAAGTCAAGCTCATAACTCCAAACCATATAAATCATAATATTTTAGCATAAAATATTTATAATAATCTAGCTATGCCATAAAATTCTATTACAAGATAACAAATATTTGTTAGAAGTAATGGAAAACTATTTCTAATTACAGAATATGTAATGCCAAGAAGCGTAGCAATAACATACAAAGAATACAAAAATAAAAAATCTATATTTGGCATCAACAAAGCTACATATAAACTGCTATACATATTTAAAAGAAAAAATCCCATTTCTATCGCAAATAAAAACTTATTTCTTTGCCAATCCCTTTTAATCCAAACTAAACACCCAATAATTCTCATAAAAAATCATGTTATTTTTAATAATCCTACTAAATTCTTATTATTTTGCAATATTTGTTATAAAATCTAGTATTTTTATTTAAATGAAAGCCTGACGCGGATAATTTTTATAAAAATCATATAAAGAATCTAAAAGCTTCATACATATTAGAAAGTAAGTAAAAACAATTGCAAAATTATTTGATATAATATATCATAACTACAGTTAGATAATAATTTAATTATGGCTGAAAGTAGAAAAAAATTAACAATTGATTTAGCTGCTGGTTTTTCATCTGAACTTGATGAAGTTTTTGATGGCGGTAAACGAGAAAAAGGAACTCGTCGTTCTACGCCAGATTCTAGTCCTACAGTAGGTGGTTCTATGATAGATGCATTTTATGTTAGTTCTGAGGAACATATTGATTTCGAAAAATTAAAAAAAATTTATGGTGTAATTTCTGAAGTTACAGAACATGGAAAAATAAGGGGTGACGCAGCTCAAGAGCTTTTAAATGCTTCCCCAGAATATCAGTCCGCTGTGCAAGAATTAACTTCAACAGAATCCAATAAAGAAGTTATTGGTGCTATGGCTCATAAGGAAGTAGCTGGAAAAACAAGAATAGATGCATTCACGCTTAATACTGAAGTTAAAAGCAATCCATTAACTAATCCAATAACCATTACAATAAAACTAAAAAGCGGCGTGGTTCTTTTTTGGAATATGCCACAACAGGAATTATATATACAGACAAGCAATGGTGAGAAACAAAAGATTGATGATGTTAAAGCAGCTGAAGAAAAATATCATATAAGTCTACCAAGAAACGAAGAATGTATTTTGGCGCCAGGACAGGAACGATCTTCTAAAATAGGAGACGATCTTGAGCTGGACCCATCAGGATTGGTTGGATCGTCAAAAACAGAATCTGGAACAAAAATTGATTTTGGGAGCAGAGTTGTTGTTGGTGCACATACAAGTGAAGTTATTGGGTCACATACAAGTAAAAAACACACGAAATCTTTTACTTCTGGGGCGCTATAGATTTATTAATTTGTTCAGTTAAATATTATATAATAATAAAATAACCCGCCAATTAATTTAGTGGGTTATTTTTTATATATACAAATAAATCAATTTTGTTATTTTAATCTTTTTAAAATCTTTTCACTTATTTTTTCAGCGGTTAAACCAAAATATTCATAAACTTTTTCTGCAGGTCCTGACATACCAAATCTATCATCAGGTATTCCGCAGAATAAACCGTTTTGTCCTATATATTTTTCCCAACCCATATTACAACCAGCTTCTATAGCAACTTTTAAAATACTTTCACCACCTAAAACTGATTTTTTATATTCTGGTAATTGTTTATCAAATAAACTCCAACAAGGTGCGGAAACCACTCTAACTTTTAAGTTTTTCTTTTCTAATTCAGCTTTTGTTGTTATAGCTAAGTCAATTTCTGTTCCTGTAGCAATAATTATAACATCGGGAGTTCCTTGACAATCATTAAAAATATACATACCTTTTGCCGATTTATTTTCAGCACTTTCTTTTGAAGAAAAAACTACATTTTGTCTTGAAAGAATCATCATATTAGGAGTTCTTTCACTCTCTAATGCTAATTCATAACATTCAATAGTTTCTTGAATATTGCAAGGTCTAAACACATTTAAGTTTGGAGTAGCTCTCAATGAAGCAAGTTGTTCTATTGGTTGATGAGTTGGTCCATCTTCACCAACACCAATTGAATCATGTGTCAGAACTTGTATTATAGACAAGCCCATAATTGCAGCCAATCTCAAGGCAGGTTTTTCATAATCAACAAAAGATAAGAAAGTTCCACCGTAAGGTATAAATCCACTATGTAAGTAAATACCATTAACTATACCAGCCATTCCAAGCTCTCTGATACCATACTCGATATATCTACCATTAAAATCATTTTTAGTAATAATTTGTTTTGTAGCAATAGTTTGAGTTAAGTTTGATGGAGTTAAATCAGCACTTCCACCAATCATTTGAGGAATAGCTTCTGTTAATACTTCTAAAACTCTTTGAGATGATTTTCTAGTTGCCTCATTTGGTTTTTCAGCAAAGACATCTTTTTTCATTTTTGCTAACGAACCTTTCCAACCTTCTGGAAGTTTTCGTTCTATAAAATTAATAAAATCTTGTCTTTTATCAGATTTTAATAATCTATTATTCCAAGCAGAATATTCGCCTTCTCCTCTTACACCTGCATTATTCCAATCTAAAAGAGTATCACTTGGAACTTCAAATGGAGGCAAAATCCAACCTAAATTTTTCTTCAAAGCATCTAACTCTTCACCTTTAATTGGAGATCCATGACATTTACTCGTACATTCCTTTGCGGAACCATACCCAATTTTAGTTTTGAATGCTATAAATGTAGGTTGCATACTTAAGTTAGCTACATCAAACGCACTTCTAATACTTTCAAAATCATGGCCATCAGCTTCAATAAATTTGAAACCATTACTTTCAACCCTCATTTTCATATCTTCATTTCTTGAAAGGGTAGTTGAACCATCAATAGTGATAGAATTATTATCCCACAAAACAACAAGATTATTTAAATTCAAAGTTGCCGCAACGCCTAAAGCTTCATAGCTTGCACCTTCCATCAAATCTCCGTCACCAACAACGCAATATATTTTATGATTTACTAAATCTTTACCATACCTAGCTTCAGCCATTTTTTCAGCAATAGCCATACCAACAGCATTAGTCAAACCTTGTCCCAATGGACCAGTCGTAGTTTCAATCCCTTTTAAAAAACCATATTCTGGATGTCCTGCAGTTTTTGAATGTAATTGTCTAAAATTTTTCAAATCTTCAACATTTATATCTTCATAACCAGTCAAATATAATAAAGAGTAAAGCATTGCAGAGCCATGACCCGCAGATAAAACAAATCTATCCCTATCAAACCATTTTGGATTTTTTGAGTTATATTTCATAACTTCAGTGAATAGGACTGTTGCGATATCTGCAAAACCAAGTGGTAATCCAGGATGTCCAGAATTTGCTTTTGCTACCATATCAACAGACAAAATCCTAACAGCATTTGCCATAAGCTTCAAATCTTTTATATCTCTTTTCATATATTTTTTGTAGTTTTTCTCTAGGGTTAGTTTATTCAAAATATTTGAATTTTCAAGAGGTATCTTATATAAAATGAGGTAATTTTTATTTCTCTCTTGCAGTGTTGGGTCTTGTTCTTATGCTCAAGACTACCTCAAACTTCATTCTGAGCGGTGGTAATTTGAATTTTGATATTATTAGATAGCTAGGGTGAATACTCAACACTACACAAGCTAACAGAAAATCCAATACCACAGAGAATTAAACAAATTTTGATACCATTGGGTGTCGGATTCGGAGATCTGATATCATACGAGATACTAACTCTTCTTCACTACACTTTCCAACAAATTCTCAACTCTTCTAATCATAGTTTCTGCTGGTTTTCTTCCTTGGTGAGTTCTGTCTATAAATCTTAACAACATTCGTAAAGTTGCTAAATCTTGCTTAATGCGAAAGTTATTATTTGTTGCATATTGAAAGGCCTTCTTTTCAATTTGAAAAAGTTTTTCTTCTAAAATCTTCCTTTCAATATCGCTTATTTCATCTTTGACAATAGAATAAGTATTTTCAATTTTCCTCCTACTACTATTATCGATTTTTTCATTTAAAAGATTGTTTAGTTCTTTTAATTTTTCAGTCATCATTTCTTACCTCTTTTTTTAATTAATAAAAATCGCACTTAAAAAAAGTGCGGAGGTTCAAAAAACTGAACTGTTCAGCCCTTACAGCCTTTTAAGCTATAAAATAGCCTATTATAACCGTAAGCCTCCGCTATATTTATTGTAGTAAATACAACAAAGGCCTAACGATATCAATAGTAAAACAGTTTTTGGTTTTTGAAGCCATCACTCTTGCCCGTAGGCAATTTAATTATTAAATGTTCCGGTTTATTTGTCAAATATTTTTTCGGAGTATATATCGGTTCTTTTGCGGAAATGGTTTTGTAATTCATTCCCTATAGTTCAGAATAAGGTAATTACAAAACATAAATAATTATTAAGACAAATTATTTGTAAGATTGAGGAAGAATTTATAAAACCATTCCTGCATTAATTATTACAAAAGAGGTTCTCTTTCGAGAACCTCTTTAAATAAAACTAATTCAAAATTATAAATCAAAATCAGTTTCGCCTTCAAAAGCTTTCCAATATAATTGTTCAAGCTCAGAAATTAAAGGATATCTAGGATTAGCTCCTGTACATTGATCGTCAAATGCTTCTTCTGCTAAACCGTTAGCCAATTCTTTCGTTAAATCTTCTTTTTTGATACCCGCTTCTTTCATAGAAAGTTTAATACCAACAGAAGTTTTTAAGTTTTGAATTGCTTTGATTAAGTTGTTTAATTTCTCATCATCGTTCTTACCACCCAATTCCAAAGCATCAGCTATTTCAGCATATCTGTGTTTTGTATTAGGATATTTGTATTGAGAAAATGCAGCTTGTTTTGTAGGTTTTTCAGATGCATTGAATCTCATGATTTGGCACAAAACATAAGCGTTCGCAATACCATGTGGTACATGGAAGTGAGCACCTAATTTGTGAGCCATTGAGTGAGAAATACCCAAGAATGCATTGGCAAATGCCATACCAGCGATTGTTGCTGCATAGTGGATTTGCTCTCTGTCAAATTCAGCTCCTTCATTAACTGATTTAGCTAAATGTCTGAATAATAATTTTAAGGCTTCTAATGCTAAACCGTCACTAAATGGACTTGCCATAATTGAAGCATAAGCTTCAACGGCATGGCTAACGGCATCAATACCAGATGCAGCAGCTAATCCTTTTGGCATAGTCATAACGAAATCAGGATCTACGATTGCCATTGTTGGCATGAATGCGTAGTCAGCTAAAGGATATTTAACACCTGTTGAGTCATCAGTAATAACCGCAAATGGAGTAACTTCAGAACCTGTTCCAGATGTTGTAGGAATACAAACTAAGTCTGCTTTCTCACCTAAATCAGGCAATGTAAAAATTCTCTTTCTAATATCCATAAATCTCATTGCAACATCAGCGAAAGATAGCTGTGGTTGTTCGTACATTAACCATACGATTTTTGCAGCATCGATTGGTGAACCACCACCCATTGCGATGATTAAATCTGGTTCAAAATTTCTAACAACAACTATAGCTTTGTTAACCATTGATAAATTTGGATCTGGTTCGACATCAGAGAAAATTGTGTATTTTACACCAATTTTATCCAATTCGTCAGTAACTTTTTTAGTTATACCTAATTGGAATAATATTTTATCAGTGATGATAACGGCTTTTTTCTTGCCTTTTAATTCAGCTAACGCCAATCTAGTCGCACCTTTTTTGAAATAAACCTTTGGTGGAACTTTGAACCATAACATATTTTCTTCTCTCATAGCAACTGTCTTCATATTTAATAAATGCTTTACACCTACATTTTCACTTACTGAGTTCTTTCCCCAAGAACCGCAACCAAGTGTTAAAGATGGAGTCAATGTAAAATTGAATACATCACCAATACCACCAAATGAAGAAGGAGTATTGATTAAAATTCTTCCTGTATTCATCATATTACTAAAATAATCAATTCTATCTTGAACTTGTTGATTAGTGTATAAAATAGAAGTATGTCCTGCACCGCCTAAATTTACTAGGTCGTGAGCTTTTTTAACGGCATCTTCAAAATTATCAGCTTTATAAAATCCTAAAATTGGAGATAATTTTTCTTTAGCAAAACCTTCTGCTTCTGAAATATCTTTTGCTTCGCCAATCAGAATTTTTGTGAGAGCTGGAACTTTTATTCCTGCTAATTCTGCAATTTTGCAAGCAGATTGTCCAACCATTCCAGCATTTAATTTTCCACCTGGGAACATAAATGCTTCCATTTTAGTCTTTTCAGCTGGTTTTAAGAAATAACATCCTCTTACTTCAAACTCTTTTTTAACTTCATCGTATTTATCAGCAACAACAACAACTGCTTGCTCAGAAGCACAAATCATACCGTTATCAAAAGTCTTACTTAAAATAATTGAAGATACAGCCATTTCAATATTTGCAGTTTCATCAATTACTGCAGGAGAGTTTCCTGCACCAACACCAAGCGCTGGTTTTCCACAGCTATATGCAGCTTTAACCATTCCTGGTCCGCCAGTTGCTAAAACCAAATCAATGTCTGGATGATTCATTAAAGCATTAGATAACTCTATTGTTGGTTCATCAATCCAACCAATTAAATTGTCTGGAGCGCCTGCGGCTTTTGCTGCAGCAACAACAACTTTCAATGCTTCAATAGTACATTTTTTAGCTTTTGGATGAGGAGAAAATACTATTGCATTTCTTGTTTTTAATGCTATTAAGCATTTAAAAATCGCAGTTGAAGTTGGATTTGTTGTAGGTATAACACCAGCAATAATACCAATAGGTTCAGCAATTTTAACCATACCATGAGTTAAATCTTTTTCAACAACTCCACAAGTTTTTGTATCCTTGTAATTGTTATATATATACTCTGCGGCGAAGTGATTTTTGATAACCTTATCTTCCACAACACCCATTCCTGTTTCTTCAACAGCCATCTTTGCAAGTCTAATTCTCTCTGTATTTGCAAGAAGAGCTGTTCTTTTGAAGATTGCATCGACTTGCTCCTGAGTATAAGTAGCGAACTTTCGTTGTGCTTCTTTAACTTTTTTCATAAGAGCATCAAGACTTTCAATTGAATTTACAATACTTACCATATTTTAATTTTTTTATTAATAATTACCACGGATTAATATTTTACATCAAAAAAAATAATATTAAAGTTTTTTCTTGAAATATAGAAAAAATCTTTTTAAACTCTCTCTATTCGATAAAAATACAACTATGAATAAAGAAGAAATTATTAACGAAATAAAGAAGCAAATTGTAGAAAAAATTAGACCTGCATTGATTATGGACGGTGGAAATATAGAATTTGTTGATTATGATAATGGAATACTAAAAGTAAAGTTATTAGGACATTGTAATGGTTGTCCAATGGCAGGAATCACATTAAAAAATGCAGTTTTTGGTGTTTTAAAAGAATATGTTCCAGAAATTAAAGAAGTTGTTGCGGTAGATTTTAATTCTGAAGATTCAGAAGACAATTTAGATATTTAATTTATTTGAGGTTTTTATGAAAACAATAGCGATTTATCCTGGAACTTTTGATCCTATTACTAATGGGCACCTAGATATAATTAAAAGAGCATCAAAAATTGTTGGAACACTAATAGTTGCTGTAGCGCAAGATACAGGAAAAAATCCAATTTTTACACAAAAAGAAAGAGTGGAATTAGTCGAAGCAGATGTTAATGATTTAAAATTGGTAAATGTAAAAGTTATTCCTTTTTGTGGTTTGTTGGTAGATTTTCTAAAACTACAAAGTGCTGATTTTATAGTTAGAGGACTGAGAACAATATCAGATTTTGAAAATGAATTTACAATGGCTTCAATGAATAAAAAATTATATAATGATATAGAAACGATTTTTTTACCAGCTATAGAATCAACACAGTTCATATCTTCAAACTTAATTAGACAAATTTCAAGATTAGGTGGTGATGTAGGAAAGTTCGTTTCTAACAATGTAAAAGAAAAAATTAAAGAAAAATTTAATAACTCTTGAAAGTGAAGTTATTTTCTGTATAATGGACAGAAGTATAATTTTTATTTAGGGTATACATTATGTATAATGAAGAGCTTCTTTTAACAGAAACGTCAGTATTGACGCCTTCAGATTTTGTACATAGAATGGTTAAAATTTTTTCAAAACAATTACATATAGTTCAGCAAGCATTAAAAAGAAAATTACTTGATAGTAGAGTGTTGGATGATGGGGATATTTTTACTAGTTATATAGAAGAAGGTAAAACTGAAAAATATTACTTTTTAAAAGATTATAATAAATTGACACAATTTTTGAAGAATAAAAAGTTCTCAAGAAAAGAAATTGAAGAATGTATTAAAATTTTTATAAACTCAAAATTTGGAATACATATTATAGTGGCACCTACACAATTTTTTGATTTTTTATATGAAAGAATGGAGGCTGAGGAAGATATTACTCCGTATTTTGTTTCAATAATATCTTTAATTTCTCCAATTAAAGTTTCCTTAGATAAAATGTCTTCAGAAATTGCTCCCAATGCATACTTGTCATTAGTTTTTCAGGAACCTCTTAGAACAAAATTACTTGTTGTTGAATTAAAAAAATTATTAGAATCAAAAAATATTGATAGTATTGATAAAATTTTCGCAACAGAATTAGATAAACACATAAAAAAAATAAAAATAACATTAAAGCTTTTAAATACTCCAGAAATTTTACAAAGTTTATTTTTTGACTGGCAACAATATTCACAATTAATACAATCTTTAGATGAAGCATTTGAAATTTTTAATGAAATAATAAACAATCCAAATTACAAAGAATTACTAAAAAATAAAACAGAAACAATAAACGAGATTCAAGAACTGGAAAGTGATTTTCTTGCAATGAATTTAGAAAATATTTTAAAAATTGCACAAGAAGATATTGCAAAAATAATTGATATAAAAAATATCATTATTAATGAAAAATTAATCAAATTACAAAATTCCGCAATCGAATTACTTGAAGAAGTAGAAAAAGCAATAAACACTCATTCTGTTTCTTTTGAAG
This sequence comes from Rickettsiales bacterium, assembly GCA_028688645.1. GTDB lineage: Bacteria > Pseudomonadota > Alphaproteobacteria > Rickettsiales > UBA1997 > CALXSC01. The sequence goes on along the minus strand of JAQTXT010000002.1, from coordinate 19,738 downwards.
ATTCAAAAGGAGAGAAATTTGAAATACTAAAACAAAAAATTGTGATATACAATGCATTTGCAAAGGAAAATAATTTTAAAATATTGCCATTAATAAAGAGTAAAAAAGAACTAAGAAAGGAAATTCATAAAATAAAAAGGCTATTGGAGTGCGAAAAAAAGAAAAAGAATTATTTCTTGCTTATCCAATTTTTATTAAAACAACAGGTAAAAAATGAAGTTTTAGAAAAAAGAGGAAAAAATGGTAAATATAGAATATTGGATGCAGTTGCATTTGAAGAATTAAGTGAAATAATAAAAGATTTGATTTCAAAATATCTTGAAGAAAAAGATGTTAAAAAAGAAAAAGAAGAAGAAATTGTGGAAACAAAAGAAGAGGAAGAGGAAACTAGCAAAACTGCTAATATTAAAATACTTATTACAACAATAGTAAGAGAAGGAATAAAAGGTGAAAATATAGAAGAAATAAAGCAAAATAGTTCTACAATTCTGTCTCAATTAAACAGTAGTCTAAAAAAACATGAAAAGGATTTTAAAATTGCAAAAAATAGAATCTTAAATGTCGCGATACTTAAAAATTTAGAAGACAGAAGAGGAAAAAGATATTCAGATGAAGAAAATTTATTGATTGCACAAAATAGAGTTTGGGAAATAGAAGATCAAAAAAGAAGAGAATTATATTTGAGTTCTCAAATCACTGAATTGCCAGAATCTGAAAAATTTCCAAATGGTAGAGAACATGTTAATTGTCCATGTATAGTAAGAGAAAAAATGAAAGATGAGAATACGATAGAATTAAAATTATTAATTAAAGGCAATACAATAGGAGCTTCAGAGGAAGATATTAGTATAACTATTGAAATAAAAAAGCCAGAGACTGCAATTTCTATAATAGCCTTAATAAGAGATAGAGAAATTGATAAGTTAAAAGAGCATAATTGCTCTGTACATATTGAACCAAAAAGTGCTGAAAAACAATTTTATAGACATTTTTCTCAAGAACTTATTCAAGAGTCTGTCCAAGAATTATAATTTTTTTAAATGTCTATTTTTTATCAAAAAGTTCCTCACCTAAATTTTTAAGCGATTTTTTTAACTCACTATTACTAACATCAGAAGTTAAATTATCAATAATTTTTGTGTCGTTATCGCTTAATTTTATAATATTAGCCTTATACCGTTGAACTACTTTCGGTAATTGTTTAATTTTAATATCAGAGATTAAACCATAGCCAAATATTGAATTTATTTTTTCCAAAATATAATATTTATTATTTTCAATATAAAAAGAAATTACATTATTAAAGGCGTTAATATATATTGTTCCTCCATTTTTTTTACCTTTTGGAAATGAAATACTCTTAACTTCGCAAAATTCATAATATTTTTCTCCAATTATATTTTTCCAATTTCTAATTAAAATTAATAAAACTGGAGAAAAATTCTTTGTTATTGGCTTTATAATATCCCTAATTATAAAATTAATATCTTTCATAATTTTCTAAAAAATAAATTATTTTACATAAAAATATGTAAACAAAACATTTCTTAAAAAGCTAAGTAGTAAAAATACAACAACTGGCGAAATGTCAATGCCACCTAAATCTGGTAAAAATTTTCTAACCAAATTTAAAGCTGGTTCAACAATCTTACCAAATATAAACATTATTTTAGACACAAACTTATTATCTTTATTTAAGACATTAAAATTAATTAACCATCCAGCAATGCAATACACTATTAAAACGAAGTTATATAAGGAAATTACTTGAGCTATTAAAATAATTAATGGATTAATATTCATTATTTTTAAAATTAGTTATAATGAAAATATAGTAGATTAAAATAATAATTTTGCAAATATAAGATAAAATTTAATATTGCAAATTATTCAGATATGATATTTAATATTTCAATTAAATATAGTAGATTAAAAAGTTATATTGTAATTAAAACAAATTGATTGGCGGAAATGGAAAAATTTAAAATTAGAACATTCGGAAGAATAAAAAACAGAAAACTAGGTGATATAAAACTGAAAAAAATGGAAAATTTTTTTCCAAAATTCAAAATTGAAATTGACAACAATAACTTAATAAATTTTCCAAATAATAATCAAAAGCTATTTTTTGAAATTGGATTTGGGTATGGTGAGCATACGGCACATCAAGCTTTATTAAACAAAGATTATAATATTGTTGGGTGCGAAACATATATAAATGGCGTTTTGTCGTTACTAGACAAAATTGAAATAGAAGAAATTGAAAATATTAGAATTTTTAATGGTGATGCAAGATTACTACTAGAAAAATTGCCAAATAATTCAATAGATAAAATATTTATATTATTTCCAGATCCTTGGCCAAAAAACAGACAAAATAAAAAAAGAATTATTAGCGAAGAATTCGTACAATTGATTCAATCCAAATTAAAAAAGGACGGTATTTTATTTTTTGCTAGTGATATTTTAGATTATATTAAATGGACATGTAATTTTACAAAAGGAAAATTCAAACCATTATTTACTAATTTAGAAGAATGTAAAAAAGAACCTGATTGGTGGGTTCGAACAAAATACCAACAAAAAGCAATAAAAGAAGGTAGAGAAAGTTATTTTTTAGAATTTATAGTTAATTAATTTTAGATAATAGACCTGTTGCATAAATAATTTGAAATTTTTCAATGGAAAAAAGACATCTGAGTATGGGAAGTTTTATAATATTTTCCACAAAAAATTTAATATAAAATTATCCTATGCTAAATTTATTGCGGTAAACATTGTGAAGTTCCACTAACATATTGCCAATTTTTACTTGAATTACAATATAATTTAACATTCGTTCCACTGCTTGGAGTATAACCATCTTTACAACTATTTTGTAGTATATATTTATTAGTATCGACGGCATTACTTGTGATATCTATTAATTGATTGGTATGACAATTTTGATTCCGACATTCCTTCCATATAACATTATCATAATTACTATTGGATAAATCTGTTCCTATAGTGGATATTTCGCAACCAGTTAGGCTGCAAACGCCTCCACTATATGTCCACACTCCTTGACTACAAGATGCAGTATATGTCCAAGTACCTGATGTATGTGTATATCCATCAGCACAATCACCCCATAGAGTAGCTCCAGAATTTGTATATGTGGTTGAATATGTAAAGGCATAATTAAGGGTATTATTAACTAGCTCGGAATTAAGGCAACTTTGCACACAAGGACCACCAGTATAACTCCAAATACCACCGCTAGAACAAGTTGCAACCATATTCCAAACACCACCATCTATATTATAACCAGTTGCACAAGAATCTGCGCCTTGTGTAAAACCTTGAGATGTCAAACCAGTTAAAGTAGTATAATAAAAATGATATGTATTGTCATTTAAAGTACTATTTTGACATTGTATAGCACAAGGACCACCATAATAATTCCAAAGTCCATTAATGCAAGTTGCCATTAAGTTCCAATCTCCACCTTGAGGAACACCATATCCCGTTTTACATTGTCCACCCCACTGAGAGCTTCCATTTGCAGTAGTTCCACTTGCAATATTAGGAAATATAAAATTCACAGTATTGTTATCTATAATAGAATTACTACAAATTCCGCCAGGAAGTACACAAGGACCGCCACTAAAACTCCAAGTTTCATCAGCTTGACAACTTGCCATTATTGTAGGGCTTCCACCACTTTGCACTTCATAGCCAGTACTACAATCTCCATAAACCACTCCAGAAGCTGGTGTGGTTCCTACGGTAGTTAAAAAAGTGAAATTGTTAATATTTGAATTTAATTCTGAATTTTGACATACATTAGTACTAGTTTGTTCTTTTTCATAACAATCACCATTAACATGCTCCCATAAGCCATCAGGTGACTGACATTTTAATGTTATATAACCAATTCTGTTTTCACCAATGCATTCTAATACAATTTCTTCCCCAAGTTTACACCTTTTTAAATAATTCAAATCGATACAGCTTGCTAATTCACCGCTAGTTGGCAACATGTTAGTTACTATACTTGCAATATTGGATTCACCGCACCCATCGATACAAGGGAATATAATATCGCTCCATTGACCGTATTTTAAACATTTTCTAACTGGTCTATAAGAAACCCCAGAAACACTTGAATTGTCAGGATTTTTTGAAATTTTACCACTTGGACACTCATTTAAAGATACGACAACGGTACCTTGTTCACAAATTCCACTACTATCACAAGAATCATAAGAAGTATAATTCCAATCAGAATCTAATTCACTTAAATCTTTTAAAGTACATGGCAAGGATTCCATATCATCTTTAAATATAAGATTTTCCTTATCCTTAAATGCTACTATATCATCAAAAGAATTTGTATTAATATCTTTTATAAAAATATTATCAAAACTGGTTGAAAAAAGGTTTTCATTATCAGCCAATGTCGTATTAATTGGTAATTGAGTTCCGTCTTTAAAAACACCATTTTTATTTTGTCCGCCACTAACCAATACATAAACAGCCTTATTGGTTATCTGATTACCAGAAGTATTGTTAATGATTAAAGTTTCACTATCTCCTACTAAATAAATTTTATTATCGCCATAACCTTTTTCTATTATATATGCAATTCTATTATTCCAAGGATCTACTGCATAATCATCAGTTAATCCCAAAGTTTTTGTTGGAACACCACCATAAATCAGATCAACTTTACGAAACTCCGAACTTGCAGCCTCACAAATACCGCCAACCCTCAATTCTTCGCCATAAGTAGCATTTGTTTTTAACAAAGTAAGATCGGAAGGACAAGGTAATTTTTCATTCTCAAGAAAATATTCTCTAATAGACTGTTCAATTCTTTTTATTTTATCAATCGTTATGTTTTCTTTGGATTTTTTATCAGTAAAAATTTGAAAATTTATAGAACCAATCAAAATTATACTAAGTATCAGTATAGTTACACTCATCTCAAGCAGTGTAAATGCCATTTTGAATCTTTTTTCACACAACAATTTTCTCTTTAGAAAAAAGCGACTCACAATATTTTTTTTAAAAGCTAAAACATTGCGCAATTTAAATAACAATTTTGAAAAAAAATTAATCATAAATATATACAAAATTAATAAAAATTATAATTTTAAGCTATTCATTCTTTGATATGCCAAGTCTGCCATACTTAAAACATTTTATTTTATATTCGCTATCTATACTGACTATATTATTACCATATTTCAAAAAATTATCAGTCGGAACGGTAAAAGTTGGACTATCAGTTATACCTGCATTAGTTATTAAATCAGAAACAATAGTTGATGTTATATAACAACTTATATCTTCAATATTTCCGTCTATGATTATTTGCATTCTAGTCTTATATTTTCCTATATCGTCATAAGTTTTATAATCACTAAAATAAACAAATAAATTACTAGAAGTGCTTAATGAGGGAACATTTACATTTTCAGCACTAGAAATGCCTGTAGTAGTAATAGCGGAACCATCTTTATTATAAGCACCTAATTTATTTTTGCCATGCGAATTAAGAGAATAAACGGCTTTATTTGTTATAAGTTTTGAAGTTGTATTATCATAAATAGTTATTCCTTGAAAACCGTCTTCCATTTCTGTAAAATTACCGACAGCATCAATACTAACACTATAAGTTATCTTATCACCCCAAGAATCGTAAGCAACATCAGAAGTTAAATTTAATTCTTCATAAGGAACCCAACCTCTAGCAACTCCATTATTAACAAATAGTCCGTTTGAAGAACTGGATGTTATACAAGAAGATAATTCTTCACCACTTGCAATAGTTAATCCCGCAGGACAAGGCAATTTTCTATTTTGAATTAAATAAATATCCAAAGCATTTTGAATCGTATCTAATTTTACATGTGTAGCTCTTATATGATTTTGTTCCAGAAAATACTTTCCACTATTAAAAGTAATTGTTAAAAGCATACTAGATATTATTAAAACAATAGATAATTCAAGAAGAGTGAAACCAGTATATTTTTTCTTCATTTTTTATTTAAAGTTAATCAACCTTAAATCTATAAACAATAATGAAAAAAACAAGAAAAATAATTTTATAGTTATTTAGTTTTATAGTTGATTAAAATAACAATACTTTTTCAATAATCGAATTTAAAAGAATAAAACTATTTTTATTAATTTTTATTTTATTATCATTTGCTTTTATAAAATGATTTTTAACAAGAAAATCTACATTTTTCTTATCAAGAATATCATAAAAACTTTCACATTTTATATTTTTTTGCAAATTTGTTATATCTATTCCATCTTTTATTCTTAAACCCATTAGAATAAATTCTTCTATTATTTCCTTAGTGGACAGATAATATTTTTTACTTTTTCCACAGCTTTTAATTAAACAACTATCCACCCATTTTTCTGGATCTCTTATATTTTCTATTGCATATCTTTTGCCATTCAAATCTAATCTTGAATGAGCACCAGCGCCTATTCCAAGCCAATTACCATTTTGCCAATAAACTAAATTATGTTTACACTCATAACCATTTTTTGCATAATTAGATATTTCGTAAAATTTTATATTATTTTTTTCCAAAATTTCATTGGTTGTATTATATAAATCAATACCTACATCGTCATTTGGAACTTGAATTTTATTTTTATAAAAAAGAGTTCCTTTTTCTATAATTAATTGATATAAAGAAATATGAAATGGCGATAACTTTATAGCTTCTTCAAGTTCATTTTTCCAAGCTTCCTTAGTCTGATTTGGTCTAGCATAAATCAAATCAACAGAGTATCTATTACCAAAAATTTCTTGAGCAGATTTTATAGCGTCCAAGGCATTTTGTCTATTGTGTATTCTACCAAGTTTTTTCAAATCTTCATCATATAAAGATTGTACCCCAATAGACAGTCTATTTATTCCGATATTTTTAAAATTTTTTAGCTTATCATAAGTAATACTATTTGGATTAGCTTCTAAACTTATTTCACAATTTTTGTTAATTTTTCCTATTTTATTAATTTTCTCAAAGATTTTTGACAATAAATTTTCGCCCATCAAAGATGGTGTTCCACCACCAAAATATATTGTGTTAATGTTTCTATCTTTAATAGTTTCTTTATAAAATTCAATTTCGTTCAAATAAGCCTGTAATAATTTTTCTTCGTCAATTTTAATATTACAATATGAATTAAAATCACAGTAAGGACACTTTGATTTACAAAATGGATAGTGAATATAAATTGATAAATTTTGCATAATAAAAATTATTGTTTAATAAGAATTAATTATATATTTCCACCCATTAGCTTTTTATAGTATTAAATAGGACTTAATAAATCAAGAGCTTTATATAATCCACAATATTATATATTTTTTTATTTTAGCAGTTCTTATAGCATAAACTTCTAAGAAAATTTCATTAATAATAAAACTATTATTTTAAATAATAAAATTAAGATTCATTTGTTATATATTTTAACAAATTTTCCTTAAATGTCATGTATTTATATATGGGTTAAAAATAAAAGTTGCTTATTATAATAGTAGATTGTATGATAGTTATAGTTAGTCGTCTTCTTCTTTGCGAAATCAAAATCCAATCCTAAAGATCTCTAATGTTTTTTTAATAATAAAGTTTTAAGTATAGTTATGTTAAATGGTGTAGTTAAGTGGTTTAATGCTGCAAAAGGTTATGGTTTTATAACTCCTTCTGATAATAGTAAAGACGTTTTCGTTCATATTTCAGCAGTTGAAGAATCAGGTGTTGGATCTTTGAAAGACGGGGATAAAGTTTCTTTTGAAACCGTTACAAACAAAGGCAAAATTTCTGCCGTAAATTTGAGAAAGATTTAGTTTGGTTTATTGCAGTTGTTGACTGCTTTATTCTATATAGGAGGAGAATGTTATTCTCCTCCTATTAAATTAATTAAAATACTTTTATAATATGTTATTCTTTAAGAAAAAAAAAGAGTGTAGTGTTTGGATTTATTTAGACATGGAAGGTGTAAATAATATAACTTCGTGGGATGAGGTAGATCCAGGATGTCCAAATTACCATAAAGGACAAGCTTTAATGATGGATGAAATAAATTCATGTGTTAAAGGGGTTTTAAAAAGTGGAGTTTCTAATATTTTCCTAAATGATCTTCACTGGTTTTCTAATAATATTATTTCTAACAAATTAAACAAAAAGGTTAGTCTTGTAAATGGTTTAAACTTAATGCTTCCAGAATTTTTTTCAAAAAGTTTTGATGCAATTTTTATTGTAGGTATGCATTCTAAAGTCAATACAATTGATGGAATTCTTTCACATTCTTGGTATTTACCATGTTATATAAAATCAATTAAATATAATGATAAACCTATCGGAGAAGTGGATATAATTAATTTATTAGCTGAAGAAAAAGGTGCTCCAGTTATTTTTATAAGTGGTGATAAAGCTGGTTGTAATGAACAAAAACAACATAATAATGCAATTACCACTGTTGTAAAAGAATGTACAAATGGTGTAATTTCAACGATATCATCAAAAGAAGCAAATAAATTAATATGTAAAAATTCTAAACAAGCTATAGATTTATTTAAAGAGAATACTTTTGAAAAAAAGCAAAATTTTTATAATCATCCACTAAAAGTAAGATTTGGAAATAGTCAATTATGTGATACTATCAAAAATAGATGCGATTTAAAAGAATTAAAAATAGAAAGATTTGATGACGAAACTATAGTATTCTACGGCAATATTTTTTCAGAAATATTAAATAATTTTTTCTCAGTTCTGGATTAGTTTTTGTTTAAGGAAACATTGAATATATTATGCAATTATGTAATCCATCTACACTATGTTCTACCACTGTTCTTGTTGCTGCTGAAGCATGTATTAATGTTTTGCCAGTATATAACATTAAGTGATATTGATTGTTGCTAATTTTTTTTAAAACTATATCACCAATATCAATATTTTTTATGTCTTTCAAATAAAAAATTTCTGCAAATTTTTCCCATAATATATTATAATCTGGTTTTTTTGAATAGATTATTGTGTCATAATAACTGATTGAATTATTATTTTGTTTATATCCTATTTCATTACATAACCCAATAATAAAACCGAGGCAGTCAACGCCGCCTTTATTATTTTGATTTTGTTTAATTCTTCCTTGATATCTAAATTTAGTTCCCACCCAAGTTCTAGCTTGTTCTACGATTTCTTGTCTTGTAAACATATTACATAACCTTTAATAAAATTTTCATACCGGGTAAATGTGGTTCACCTCTGAAATTTATAGCATTGCTAAATTTGTTGCAGCATGTGGTAAATTGTTTATTACAGCCAGTAATAACATTAAAATCATCTCCAGCCATTAACTCATTCGGTAAATTAAGTGATAAAATAAAAGTTCCATTGGCATATTGTTTGATTTCTATCTTCTGCCCGTCATTATTTCCGCTAGTAAATTCGATTATTCCATTGTCAAAATATCCGCTACTTTGATTTAAAATTGTTTCATTATTCGTTATGAATGAAACATCATCTAAAACATTAGTGATTGTTGCTGAAAATGTAAGATTGGTTTTATCTAATCCACATTTTGTATCACAAAAACTACATCTACATAAAGGTGAATAGACTTCGCCAATTGTTTTGTTTATTTTATCTTTTAATCCTTTTACTTTGGCTGTGAATATATCACCTTTGCATTCCATGTCTGATACTGTCCCAGTTAATAAAATTACTTTTCCATTAATCTGATTTTTTATATCTAAAAGAAAAATTTCTATTAAAGCATTATCATATTTACCCGCTAAAATATCATTTGCTGATATTAAACTACTTGAAATTATATTAGAAAATTCAAAACTATCTTCTTCAATATCTAAATTGGTTTTTATATTAGTAATATCGTTGCTGGAGAATGAATTATATATTATTTCGTTGTAAGTAAAATTTTCATTATTTGTTGTAAAACCAATAACCATATCATCTTTTAGAGTTATTTTCCAACACTTTATAATATTTGTAGTATTTCGCTCAAAATTGGTTTTTAAATCATCTGCAATAGTTTTCATAAATTCCCTTAAAAGAACTTATTTTATGATTATTTAAAAAACTTTTTATGGAAGACTATAAATTTATAACCCCATTTTTTTTATCATAGGAATAAAAATAATTTTGATCAGTTTTTAAACTTTTTCTATTTTCTCTAATTTGTTCTTCGTTCCAACCATCTAATACTTTAACTAAAACAGAAATTGTACCTTGATGTCCGCATATCAACAAATTCTCTTTATCTTTATATTTTTCAACAAATTTTAGTACTCTTTGATATTCCGAAGCATAACTTTCACCGTTACCTGGAGGACACCAATTCCAATAGTTTTTTTCTTTTTCCTCAAATTCTTTATAGTATTTAGCTTTTCCTTCTTCTCTTAACATTCCTTCAAGAAGTCCTCTGTATTTTGTTTTTAGTAAAAGTTCTTCTATTATATCTTTATTTTCAAGCTTTAAAGTTTCTAAAACAATTTGCATAGTGTGTCTAGTTCTTGCTAACGGGCTTGATATAAATTCAAATTTTGAAAAATCTTCTTTTGTATTTAAAAGCCTATGTCCTATTGATTTTGCTTGATCTATACCTTTAAGTGTCAATAATGTTTCAGTTTCCCCACAAAACCTAGCTTTAAGCTTATTACTTAATGTTTCACAATGTCTAAAAATGTACCAAGTCATAATTTTAAATATTCAAGCACATATTGATAATATTAGTATAATTGATTAAAATATTCAAGTAATTTATTTTATTGACAAAAACCAAAAAATTGATTATACTGGGAGAGTGCGAAGTGTGATTAAATAATTTATGTGTTTAACAGAAAAATATTATTTTGATTACTTATTACAAAAAGTACTTTTTGTAATTTCTTTTGTATTGCCAAATAATAAATCTTTCAAGAATAACAATAAGAAGCTCCGCTAGGGGCAAAAAATCTGTGTATATATTGTGTTTATTATTTTTATGTCATTTTGACATAAGTCATTTTATTTAATTATTAGAGTAAATTTTATGGAAAGTTTTGAAAGTTTAACAAGAACAATGCCTATTTTTTATAGACAACATGAAGATGTAGCCCATGGTGGCAAAGTTGATACACTGACTGAAGCGGGTTTATATGCCTACTTTTCAAGAAGAAAAGAGGAAGAGTTAGAAGTCCTTGCGAATACTAGTTTAATTATTGATTATGATTTAGGTGCAGGTCCTTCATTCTCTGAAGAAGCTAGAAGTGAATTAAAAAATGCTTTTTCAAGATTGCATCGTGGTAGAGAATCATTTATAATTCATAGAGATGGACATACTGTTGCTGTTATTAGAGAATGTGATAATTTTTTATTGCTAGATTCATATAATGCACATGGAACTAAAGACCACGATCATCTTCCTTTGTTGCAAATAATAAGAAAATGTAATCCCGAAGCTAAAATTTTTACATTACATGATAAAATGCAAAGTGATTATTATAGCTGCAGGATATTTTCTGTTGAAAATATAATAGAAATAGAAAAATATTGTAGAGAGAATAGGTGTAGTTTATCACAAATAATTGGCGAATCTGAATTAATTCCTCCACAATTTTATGCTGATTATGATGATGCAAAAGATAAATTTTATACTGAAAATCATATTGTCCCTATTGGAACACCAATTCCTATTTTACATCATGTTCAAAGTGTAAAATATTTGAATATTGCTTTAAATGCTATGTTAGATCAAGGAGTAAATGTTGATTGTTGTTTACAAAAATTAGATAGACATTTAAGAGATGGAAAAAATCATACAATAAAAGATATTTCAGATGAAAATGCCACTAGATTGTTAGTATTATATAAAGAATCTCAATCATTATTAAGTTCTGAATCAGCAATGGCTTCTTTAATGAAATCTTTTATTGAGAAAATAGCTTCTGCAAAAAAATCTCAATCTGTTGTGATTTCGGTATAAAAAATATTCTAAAAAGTATTGTTAAAACATTTTTTTAGAATAGTAATTATTTTAATAACAAAAATAAAAATAGTATGAGTATAATATATCCTTTTAATTTATTGGAAGAAAAATTGTCTTCCATATTTGGTAATAAAACTATAGGATTGCCACTTTATGTGGATCTTTCAAAAAAGAATAAAAATGTTGATGAAATATGTAATTATAAGACCCAGATAGAATTTAATAAATATATGCTTGATGAATTGAAAAAAAATAACAAAGCATGGGCTGTTTCTGGATATTTGGAAGACAGAACTACTTTATTAAAAAAATATCCTCAAATGGTTAGTGAAAATAGAGTTTATCACTTAGGACTTGATATAACAGTTCCACTTGGAAGTGAATTATTTGCTCCTGTTAATGGTAAAGTTGTTATTTCTGAATATGAAAAAGGTGATGGTAATTATGGTGGTATGGTTGTTCTAGAACATAATATTGGTGGATTAGCTTTTTATAGTTTATACGGACATCGAAATAAAAATGAATTACCAATTGTTGGAAACATAATTAAAAAAGGTGAAAAATTTGATAAAATTGGCGATTTTAATGAAAATGGCAATTGGTTTCATCATACACACTTACAAGTTTTAACTGAAGAAGGTTATAAAAATGGTTGGGTTCACAAGGGGTATTGTTCTGATAAAGATTTAGCAAATATAGATAAATACTGTCCGAATCCTATTTTTTTATTAAAAATTTGATTATTTTAAAGAAGTTCTGAAAATATAAAAATAACTATATATTCGAGACCTATTTACTTTAATAATTTTATGTATTAGAATAGTGAATTGTTATTCTTGTTTAAAGAAAAAAATAAAAAAGTAAAAAATGAAATTAAGAAACATAGCAATTATTGCCCATGTTGACCATGGTAAAACAACACTTGTAGATCAAATGTTGAGACAAAGCGGAACATTTAGAGACAATGAAAAAGTCGCTGAAAGAATTATGGATAGTGGAGATCTTGAAAAAGAAAGAGGAATCACAATTCTGGCTAAAGTTACATCTGTTGAACATGGTGGAACAAGAATTAATATAGTTGATACTCCAGGACATGCTGATTTTGGTGGTGAAGTTGAGAGAATTTTATCTATGGTTGACGGTGTAGTTTTGTTAGTTGATGCTGCAGAAGGCCCATTGCCTCAAACTAAATTTGTGCTTTCTAAAGCATTAAAATTAGGTATTAAACCTATGGTTTTGATTAACAAAATTGATAGAAATGATGCTAGACCTAAAGAAGTTTTAAATAATATTTTTGACTTATTCGACAATTTAGGTGCTACTGAAGAACAATTGGATTTTCCAGTTCTTTACGCGGTTGGAAGAGAAGGATGGTGTACTGATGATTTAAATAAAAAGGGAGAGAATCTTGATCAATTATTTGAATTAATTGTAAGACATGTTCCAGAACCAAAAATTGAGGAAGGCAGTTTCAAAATGTTAGCAACAATTTTAAGTGCTAATTCATTTTTAGGAAGAATTTTAACTGGTAAAATTTATAGTGGAAAGGTTAGAATTAATATGCCAGTTAAAGCATTAGATTTAAATGGTAATATCGTTGAAAAAGGTAAGATTACAAAAATTCAAGCGTTTAGAGGTGTAAAAAAGATTGATTTGGAAGAAGCTGAAGCAGGAGATATTATATCGATTGCTGGACTTTCAAAAGCATCTGTTTCTGAAACTATTTGTGATTTAGATAATACAAAAACTATTTATTCAACTCCTATTGATCCGCCTACAATGTCTTTGACAATCGGTGTAAATACATCACCACTTGCAGGAACAGAGGGTGATAAAGTTACTTCAAGATTAATTAGAGATAGACTTTACGCAGAAGCTGAAACTAATGTTGCAATTAGAGTTAATGATACTAGTAGTGCAGAAGTTTTTGAAGTAAGTGGAAGAGGTGAATTACAATTAGGTGTTCTTATTGAAACAATGAGAAGAGAAGGTTTTGAAATGACTGTTGGTAGACCAAGAGTTATTATGAAAGAAGAAAATGGCAAAAAATTAGAACCTTTTGAAGAAGTTGTAGTTGATGTTGATGATGAATTTTCTGGCATAGTTGTTGAAAAACTCAGCAAAAGAAAAGGCGAAATGAAAGAAATGAAACCTTCAGGCGTTGGCAAGACTAGAATGATTTTTTTGATACCTTCAAGAGGTTTAATTGGTTATCAAGGCGAATTTTTAACAGATACAAGAGGAACTGGTATTTTGAATAGAATTTTTGATTCTTATCAAGAATATAAAGGCGAAATTTCAAGATTAAGAAAAGGTGTTTTAATCAGCTTAGATAAAGGTGAAATAATTCCTTATGCTTTATTTGGTATTCAAGATAGAGGAACTATGTTTGTATTACCAAAAGAAAAAGCCTATGAAGGTATGATTGTTGGTGAAAATGCGAAAGAAGATGATTTGATTATTAATGTTCAAAGAACAAAAAATTTAACAAATGTTAGATCTACATGTGCTGATGAACATATAGTTTTAACTCCTCCAGTTAGAATGACACTTGAGCAAATGATGACTTATATTCAAGATGATGAATGTGTCGAAGTAACACCAAAAAGCTTAAGATTAAGAAAAAAATATTTGTCAGCTATTGATAGAAAGAAGTATTCCAGAGGACAAAAAGAAGAATAATTAATAGTTTGATTTTAGATTTATTTTTATTTTAATATGAGAAATTAATATTTTATATATTTATGGAAGTAGAAAGTGTAGTGAATTTAAATGAAATAGTTTTAGGTCGTTTTTTATCTCAAATAGATAATGTAAGTGATGTTTTTGATAGTAATAAAATGCCTATCTCAGAAGCTGATGCTATAAAAATTGGCAGGATTTTTAGGAAATTAAGTTTAGAAAATACTCCTTTAATGGAACACAGTAAAAGAGTCAGTGATAAGGACTTTGGAGAAGCGATTTCTAAACTTTTGATATTTTTGGTGGCTTTAAATAATAATGGTAAATTACCTCAAGCTAAGAACCCAACAGCTGATTTTGAATTAAATCAAGAATTAAGTGAAGCTCAAATAGCTGAAAAAATAAATCAATTATTGCAAACATATGCTATGAATAAAACATCTTTATTCGGTATTTTACCACTTGGAGTTTATATGAATATTTTCAGTTGGCACCCATTGACTCCAAAACTTGATGATCAAAAACTTGGAATTATAGAAGAGAACAGGGAAGCGTTATATAATGTATTTAGTAGACTTAGTTTTTTAGATTCTATAGATCAGACAGAAGATGCATTTACAGCATTTCAACAAAAGGCGGTTGATGATATTTTGCATTTAAGAGTTTTAGGAAATAATCATATTTTGTTAAGAACTCAATTTGATACTCTTAGAACTTTCTTGAGAAATCATCTTGTTGAGCTCAGAGATAGAAAAATACAAGTTGAATTATTAGGAAAAACTGGAATAAATAATTCATTTAGTGAAGATGACAAATCAGAAATAGCATTTATGTACGAAATGGCTGAAGAATATTTAACCGAATTTTCACCAATAAAAGTAATTACTATTCCTACAAAAGGCAGTTTTGTTAACACAACTCAAACTATACAGACAGTTGATTCACGAGTAGATACAAAAGCCAAAGAAAATGATGTTGTTATTTATTTTGGCTGTGCCAATGCTTTAAATAGACAATTTCTTGATATAGCTAAATATAATAGAGAACAAGGACAATTTAGTAATTCTTTTTTTACAGCTTGTGGTGGATATGAGGTAGCTGAAAGAGATTTAAGGTCTTTTGCAGAATTACATATTGAAAGAGAGGCTAAATTTAAAGTAGCAGCGAAGAAATTTATTAGACTAAAAGAAGCAAATTTATGTACTGAACTTGCAAAAGGTTATTATACTTCATGTCAAATTGAAAGAGTAAAAGCACAGCAAGAAAGTAAAAAAGACCCTGTTTCTACTTCTTTCTAGTATGTATATTAAATGGCTTTTATTTATTATTTTGTATTACTATGAAATTTAAGCAAGATATCTATACAAAAAACAGAGGTAATTATTCTGAATTTTTTGATTTGCATTGTAGAAAGTGCGGACAAAAAATTGCAAGATATCAAAAAGATGGACCAGGTCATTTGTTAAGAATTTATGTTGATAGGATTTTAGAAAATGAAGAGTTATTAAATTTTGAAGTTGATAAAAAAATTATTTGTCCTAGTTGTCTAAGATTATTGGGACTTGGTTATTTATATCCAAAAGAAAAAAGGCCAGCTTACATTTTATTCCAAGACACAATAACTAAAAAACCCATAAATTTTGCCAGGCATTGTTATTGTGTTTTTAAATCTTCAATTAAGGGAAAGCGTTTTTTTTAAATTTTTCTTATTTGATAAAACTTTTCTTATTATTGCAAAATCAAAATTTATAGCTTGTAAAAATTCATAAAATTTTGAGACAAAATTATTAAAATATACAAAAATACCTACCATTTATATAGTAGGTATTTTCTCAATATTTTTAGTAATTATATATTGCTATTAGTAATTTCCAATGCGTTATTATCAGTATTTTCTTCTGTATTATCTGATTCTTCAGTAGGGTTAATTGCTTGACTTTCATCATTATTTATTTGATTTTCAATATTATTTGTATTAACTTCCACATCATTTTCACTTGGGGATGCAACTTCATCTGTTGTTATATCAATGATAACTTCTGTTATTTCTTTACCAGTTGGTATAAAATTCAATATTTTATCATCATTCTTTAATAATAATTTATTTTTGCAGACTTTTACTTTATTAACATTGTTTAGTACTTTAATATATTGTCTTTCAGAATTTAATTCTTTTTCAGAAGCAACATTCATAGTAGTTCCTATAGTAGAAAGTTTTATCTGATTATTATCTTCCAATTTATATCCAGCAAAATATTTATTTACACCACTAAAACCTGATACTCTTCCATCTTCAGAAAAGATAACAGTAAGATTAGTTGGAATATTATTTTCACCAACATAGGCATATTCTTTATTTAGAATACTAGAAAATTCAACCTCTACACATCTATTTGAATATTTTTTAAAAGCAAACACTGAAGATGTTGCTAACACAATAAGTAATAATATATATAATATAATTTTTTTCATTTTTTTTCCCAAATTTATTTTTAATAGTCTAACAATTGTGATAAAAAATAAGTTTATAGTCAAGAAAAAAACTGCATAAAAATGTTGAAATAATCTAAAAAATAAATATAATGCGTTAGATTAATAATTTTTCATAAAAAATGGAAGTACGATACAATAAAGAAACGGAAGATTTTTCCGTAAGTTTTTTAGAGGGAACTTTATATATTCCTGTTAGAAAAATAATTTATTTTTTTAAACAATTAAATACTGGAGAGGATATTCAAAAATATTTTAAAGAATTGTCCGCTGTTTTTATTTCGAAATTACCAAATGGCGAGTTGCCAAAATTAGATGTTATTCGTTCCAGAGAGCTTTTAGAAGCTCTCTTTTTTTTGTATAAAAAAGAAAGAGCTGACGATGCGCGGGCAATTGAAGAAGAATTTTATACAGCTCCGCAAAAACCATTTTAATAAAAGCTACTGACATCATAAATGATTCACTTATAAGAAAATGGATTCATATTAGTAATTTTATTAATATAAAACAAATAGATATTGTATCACCTATTGAAGATTATGAATGTCCAAAAGATTTTATAGAAAAAAAGAGTTTGTTTATAAGAGCATTTAAAGATGGGTTTGCTGAAGCTGTAGCTTTTAGTAATCCCAATAAAATTAATTTTTTTTTGATGAAAGATCAAAGGCATACATTTTTATTAATTGCTATTGGGGATAATTTTTTTATGTTCGATAGTTGTGGTCAAAGATATGGAAAAACTAAGAAATCTTTGAATATAGTAGAACATAGGGACGATTATTTACATTTAGATGAAATATCATATACTGATATGTTTTCTGATTGCTTAAAAGAATACCCAGAAAAAAAATTATTTTTCAATTTGAATGCATTACAACAAGACACAACTAATTGTTATATATTTTCTATAGATTTTATAGATGGTTTCTGTAATAGAGTTGCTAGTTTGGTTTCGGTTGACAAACAACAAGAATTTCTTAATTATTTAATTAGATTTTTCCCAGTTCAATTGCCAGAAAATTTACAAGTATTTCATGAGGGGGCATTAGATGTTTTGGAATCCGCTATTAATACTCCAAATTTAGATACTGATTTTAAGGAAGCAAAAAGATTAATACTTCCTCCAGAACTTATAAGAACTTCTCAATTATCTACAAGTTTAGTTGATCCTGCCAGAAGAATATCTGATAAACCTTTTTCTCAAATTGAATTTTTTGGCGATAGTCATTCTCTTGAAGAAGAATTATATAGAAATACTGAAAATGTAGCTATTAGGTTAAAAAATGGAGAAATTATTAGAAAAGAAGCCAATAGAAGAATATATAATTTAAGGAAACAACAAGAAGCTCTAATACTTGCAAAATAAATTAATTAAATCATATTTATAAAAAATGAAAAGGGAAATTATGGAACAAAAATTATGGATAGATAATAAAAATTATATTACATATAAAATCTTTGATAATAATTCGAAATTAGATTTTGATATTTTATATTTGCATGGATTTTGTGGTGATATGGATGGAACTAAAGGAACTCTTATTGAAAATATTGCAAAAGAAAATAATGCAAATTTGATAAAATTAAATTATCTAGGTCATGGAACTTCTAGTGGTAAGATGACTGATTTTACCATGACTGATTGGCTTAATAATGTAAAAATGATTATTGATAAATTTTCAAATAAAAAATTGTTAGTTATTGGTAGTAGTATGGGCGGGTGGTTGAGTTATTTAATTGCTTTAGAATATAATGGTAAAGTTAAAGGAATTTTTACTTTTTCAATGGCTGTAGATTTTTTGACTCAATTTGTAGAACCAGTAGCCGATTTAAATAAGGATATTGTTTATGAAATTATAAATTCTGACGGAACACCAAGCGGAAATTTAATTACTAAAAAATTATTATTGGATAGTAAACAATATAATCTGTTTAATAAGAAAGATTTAACTTTCAATTGTCCCATTAGGATGGTTCATGGTATGTGTGATAGTTTAATTCCATATAGTAATTCAGTTAGATTTGCAGAAAAAATTAAATGTAAAGACTTGCAGTTAAATTTAATTAAGAATGCAGATCATAGGATGAAAATGGAAGGTAATTTGGATATTTTAAAAAATATGACTGAGGATTTTATAACATTAATACATTGAGGAATAAGAAATTAAATTGATAAAATTATTTAAAATGTGAGCAAAATTTAGATGCTATAAATCTTATCGAACTATATAATGATTTTAACCTTAACTTTGTAATATTTTGTAATAAAAAACTGTTTGTAAAAATAAATGTTTAAGTATATATTCTCTTCAAAATTATAAATTTGTGGGGATATGGTTAGCGGGATTCATAGAACAGCTATAATAGAAGATGGTGCTAAAATTGGGAAAAATGTTGAAATTGGTGCTTTTTGCGTGATCGGTGAAAATGTTAAAATTGGTGATGATTGTATTTTAAAATCTCATGTTGTTATTGAGGGGTGGACTACTATTGGTAAAAATAATAAAATTTATTCATTTGCGGTGATTGGACAACAACCCCAAGATCTAAAATATGA
>JAQTXT010000076.1:4432-7800 GCA_028688645.1 Rickettsiales bacterium | reverse complement strand
TGTTTAATGGAAAAATTCGAAAGCAAAATTGTATTTTATTTTTATTAACTTTTTTATCTAAATTCAAAAATTGAAAGTTAATAAAATCGATTGTTAAAAACAAAAGTAAATAAAAAAACATAAAAAATAGAAAAAAGTATTTAAACGTATGCATCCCTACAACGCTAACCATCAAGAACAAGACTCAACTCATACGATCGATGTAAAGCCAATGCAGCCTAATCATCCAATTTATATGAACAATCTGTCTGAATAAATATCCGATAATCACAAACAAAAAATCTCACAATCCATCGATTTCAAACATTTGAGTTCTTTAATACTTACAAAATTACTAATAATCACACTGTACACTTTATTTAAAAATTTTAAGTTACTTCTTACTTTCAGACTGTCAACTTCTGGATTTCATTTTTGTCACTATTCTCATATCAATCGATTTCTGGCTGACCAAAAATATCTTTGGAAAACAATTGAGCGGCCTCAGATGGTGGATTGAGCTTAATTAATACAGCGACGAATAATAATGGGTTTTTGAGTCTGCAGATCCTGATATTTAAATAAATATCATAAATGATAATTGTTTTTGGATAGCAAATTTATCCACCGCAGTGTTTTGGTTCATTAATTTAGTCATATTGACCATAATAACGAGCTCTTTATTCTGGATCGGATTAGCGATGTTTTGTTTCGGAATAACATTAATAAATTTGGCTTGCTTTTACAAATGTAGGGGAAATCATCAACAAAAATTGCATTAAATTATTGAAAAAGTAGGATTAAAAAGCGCAACTCGATTAATGAGTAAAGCTGAAGCTTTAAATGATGAAAGCTCACACGATGCTAAGTTTTAAATCGAATGAATCTTCGTGAAATTATTTTTGTATTTTTACTCATTCTTTGGGAGGGAGAACAATTCTCATAAATTTTTTGATAATATTTGTTTTTATTTTTTTAACTAATAATAAGTACTAAAATAGGCAAATATAAATGAAACAATCAATCAGCTTTATTTTTTAATCATTGCTGCTGCAGCTTGAGTCGTTACTTTGCCCAGCAGCTGCATGAATCCTTGTTTTATAACATTCACAATTCCATTAGTGGCATCTTTACCACCAACAAAGAAAACCACAACCCCAACAATCAAAAGTAAAGTTAAAGGAATGGCCAAATAAGGTGAATGCAACCATAAGAAGATATCGTCAATTGCAACCAATAAAAATATCACCCATCCCCAAATTGGAATTGATCCGCTGTAAACTTATTTCTATAATAAAATAAAAAAATTACGTTTTTCTTCAAAGCCTCTTCATAAATATTCTTCATTTGCTCTTACAATTTGCGCACCAAATTAAGATATTACTTAGATTCCAAAAGTTAATCATTGCTACTTTTTTCCATTATCATAGAAGTTCTCTGTTTGATTTTTTTAAGATTTTATTGGCTTTCGTCTTCCTCTTAACTAGAAAGGTTGAACTTTTTAAAGTTATCCAGAATTCCCAAATATTTTTTCTTCAATGATTCCTTAAATAAATTATAATGATACATGTAAAGCAGTGATATCTTCAACTTTCATTTCAACCCATTGTCTTGGAATTTATTTTTAATCCATATTAAATTCCACACCAAAATGTCTCATCACATAGTAAAGCAAATCATTGCACTTCATTTTTATAATAGTTCTCAATTATTATTGGGCATTATGTTTTGCTTTATCAACGTGTAAAGAAATTCTTCGACTTGTAGGTTGTTGATTCTTTTCTCTTATCTCAAGCTTATTGTAAAGTCCTACAATAGAGTTTTTAGCTTTGTGCTCAATTTCCTTAAATGTAAAGTTAATATGTGGCCAAAATTTCTCCTCAAATATCTTTTTGTCATAAAATGCATGACTAACCAATCCTTCGATTTGTTTCTTTATTGTGCGATCAAAATCCTTAAGAGAATCAGATACAATTTTTTATTTTTGATGCTCAAAAGAATCATCAATTGATTTTGTGAATTTGACTTTTTCAGGCTCATTCCATTCTTGTTTGTAACTAACTTTTTGGATTAATTATTCGAATTTTTTTATTACTTGAGGCTTAAGATCCTTGATTCCCTCAATGCTTTTTTACTTCATAAAGTTTTTATTGACATCTTCAACAAATTCTTTAAGACATTATTCAGAGATCATTCTAACTTGATAAGAAAAACTAAGTTCAATTTTTCGTTCCAAAAATTGTAAGAAATCTTCTCTGATTTTATCAGCTTCTTCCTGAATATATCCTGCAGTCTGTTCATTATAAGACTCGATCATTTTTTGAACAATTGACCGAATATTATTTCCAAAATCTTAATTCATTTTTCTTTCGGACCTTAAAATAAAATGATAACTACTTTTAAAGCTCATCTCTGAATTATTCCTCAAAATCTTCATAAACTTTCTTTTGAATTTCATGGCATCTCATATTTGATAATAGAATCTTTTATTGTGGAAGATTTATATCCTTATCTGATTCTATAGTAGACCATAAATTTTGCATGTATATTGGAAAATCTTTCATTGGTACATTTTCTTTTGATAGTTATTTTTTATGCGAGCTCTAAGTTAGATATTTTCTTAATTCGCCAACTGAACTTGCGAATTATTATTTTTCATCGATTTTAGATGGCAAAAAGAAAGCTTTCAAACAAAATAAGTCTGTAAGCTTAATGTTTTATTTTCCTGGTGGCTTTGGAATATTAAGCCATGCTTATTAAACCTTTTTAAACAATTTTTATCTTAAGACTTCTTAATTTTAGTTTTCTTTTATGTAGTCTCTGACAATAAAAACAATTTCTTTCGGTTTTTATGATCCAAAAAGCTTAAGATTAAGCTAAAGAATAATTTCAAGAATGGCCAGCTGAGAGCCTTTATAAAGTCCAATCTGTTGAATCCACAAATTAATAAGTAATGTATGGGAAACTGCTAAAGCGAAGAGTGAATTTCTTCTTTCAATTTTCTAAACAATAAAATAAATGGTTTACTGTTCTTTATTATCTTTCGTTAGAATCGCTTCCTTAGACATCCAGAATCATTATTTTGGTTGGAACGTCAACGCTATACCAAATACCTTTTGTTGTTTGCCCGACCCTCTTTTTACGATTTAATGTATCGAATTCGGTATTGAAAATTGCATTGAGAAGGGTACTTTTACCTGATGATTGAGAGCCAATGACAGATATGATTTGATATTATTTTCCGAAAGAACTAATTTTAGCATTAGCAAGGCCTTAAAGCTATTCGAGCCTGTTGATAGAAAGTAAATTACCTGAAAGCCGACTCGTCATCGATAAGCTGATATTTTTCTGAAATGGTTTGATTTTTCATCGTGTAAAGTTAATTATTT
>JAQTXT010000076.1:0-4332 GCA_028688645.1 Rickettsiales bacterium | reverse complement strand
GTTCCATTAAGATTATATAATAAAAAAGAAGGTTATGAATAAAAACATTATTCTCATATTTGTCGTTGTCATCGCTCTTGCTAACGCTGGCGATTTGGCTTTCAATCTTGGCTCTACTAGATACACTAAAGCCTCCGATTATTGGACTGTCGATGTCCCCATTATGGGCGGATCAGGAAACTATCAATACAACTGTTAATTGCCCACTGGATGGTTGATCAGTAACAATCAATTCAAAATCCCATCATCATGCTCAACCAACTATAACTTCGAATACGTCCCAAGATGCAAAGTCCTCGATCTCCAAATCGGTAATTTTATTGAAAGATCCTTGTCATTCAAATGTACCACCACTGGCTACGTTATCACCGATAATGATTATTTCTACGGTCTTACCTCATACAGCAGTGGATCAATTGGAGCCGTCACTGGACTTGATGCCTTAAAAAGATTAACCACTTTGGCCTCATCTTTCACTGGATCATTCTCATACGGAACATTAAACACTTCCCTCTTGACTGAAGCCTATACTGGATCTTTAACTGGATCAAGCCTTTTGGCAGGATTACCAACTTTGTTTGATTGTGACAGACTTATCAACGATGGAAACATTGTTGAAATTGTGGCCTTGATTCAAAGAGTCGTCTCCAGCACTCTCAGATGTGATGCTAAAATTGCTTATTTGAACGATTTATTGGGAAGAATCAACTCCGGTCTCTCAATTAAGAAGGAAAGTATTGCCCAAATTCAAATTTTGATTGACGGCATTACTGTTCAAATCCAAAAACTTTTGGTTCAAATCCAATCACTTAAATCTGAAAAAACTGCTCTTGATCTTGCCAATCTTAAGATTCAACTTGATAATTTGATGCTTAAACTCAAGGCTGCTTACAATGATTACAACAATTGTGTTGGAAGCACCAAAACTTATGATGATGAATTAAAAGCTTTGAAACTTGAACAAAAAGATCTTGAAACTAAAGTTTATCAACTTAAATGTCAAATTGATGAATTAACCATCAAATTTAACCAACTTAACGCTGATATTTCCGCCCTTGAACAAAAATTGGTTGATTTGAAAGCTCAAAGAGATCAAATTTCACTTCAAATTACTTCAGTTACTGGAGAATGGAAAACTAAATATGACAGACTTGAATGGATCAAAAGCAGATGTATTTGGCTTGTCAACAAGATTAACGAAATCAATGGAGGATGTGCTTCTCTTAAGAACGTTTATCTTCAACTTGAACTCGACTTGAAAGCCCTTCAAGATAAATACAACCAATCTTGTGCCAGATCTGACCAAATTGATCAACAAATTGGATCAATCCAAGTTGAAATCGACAGACAAAACGGATTATTGAGTCAATATCAAATTAAAATAAAATCAATCCAACAATGTGTCGGAAACTTGAACAGCGCCATTAAGGAAATTCTTCAATCCATCAACTACGTTCAATATTCATGCCACGACTGCACCAATGTTGTCATTGATGACAGAGATATTGAGCCATGTTTCAGATTCGGAAAGAACGATTGGTTCAACTACGTTTCTAAATGTTACAACGTTACCATTCCTCAAATTCAAATCCAAATCCCAACAATCACTGTTGACATTAAACCAGTCACTATCTATTCACCAGTCTTCCAACTTAACTATGGATCATGTTTCGGTGACCAAGTTAAAGTTAAAGGTTCACAATGGGACAGTCAATCTAATTTCGGATTTGATGGAGATTTCGCTTGTAGTTCAGGATTCGAAACTCTTTCATCAAAGAAGGGTAAAATAAGAGCCATTAACAACAAATATGCTGATGTTGACTGTGATGATGGAAGTCAAGTCAGACTTAAATTGGGTTCATGCTCTAAATTCGAAGGTCAAGGAAGCGATTTCGTCCCCAAGGTTGGTCACACTATCCATTGGAAAGGATCAAAGAATGTTGACTCAACTTTCAACCTCCACTCATGTACTTGTTATTGAGTCATTGATTTACTTACTATCTATTTTTATTTAAAAAATCTAAAATTTTTATTATGTTCGTAAGTTATTAAAATAGTCATTAATAAAATGATCAAAATCAGTAATTTAATTAATTTTTCTTTTATTATATCTTGATTCATAAATCAACAAAGTAGCATCATTAATTATGCTTTTTAGTTCAATCAATAAAATTTATTTTGTAAAAAATTCATCAAAATCAGTCAATTTAATTCCTATCATTCGGCTTTTCTTTTCTTTAAGTCGACACAAGGGTCTATTTCTCAAAAAAGGAAAGAAACTCACAATATTAGTTTTAGCCTTTGGGTTTTTTAGGAAATGAGAATAAATAAATAAAGAATTAAGATATGAAAATGATTTTATTTCAAATCAAATAATTTTTATCACTCGAATAAATAAAATCAAATGGAGAGATCAAAATTCAGATAAACCCAAATGCACGGCATCGAGCACTACGAAGATGTCCAAAAAGTCCCAATCGATAGTACATAATTTATCAAATGTAAGACAGTCAACGTCGTTGCACAGACATTCTTTGCATCATTGTTGGGTTAGGCTTGACCATTACCTTGGCCGTTTTCGCAATTGCAGTCTGGAATCAACGTAATCTTTATTTAATATTGTAGCTCAATACTTAAAAGAAGTTTTCCCAGCAGATACTGATGGAACAACCTGTGGATACGAATACCCAGGATTTAACTACATTTACTTCGCTAAACCAACCGAAATCGTACATATAAAAATAAAAATAGAAAAACAGACTATGTGTAAGAAGCTGCCCCACTTCTGAAGACAAGCCATTATCATGTAAAAAGACCAGCACACTCGATTGCGCTTTTGGCTCAAATGTTTAATACTACGAAAACTAACCAGTCATTGACAGATATGGCCAATTCTGCTTACCAAAAGATTAAGGTCAAAGAAAAATTCTTAAAGATCAAATGAGATCATACACAAGAGATTTGTACTACAACTCTGTTGACACCTTTTGGAAATCTTTGGTCATTGTTGGAATTCTTTCCTTCTTATACATGTTTTTTGTACAATGTTGTCCAAAGATAATGAACAGAGTCATCGTTGTTGTTGGAGCTTTAGCTTTAGTTGCCTTCACAATCACAATTGTAGTTTACCCTTCAAATATTAGTCCTATGTTCAGATGGGTTGTGTTTGCCATTGCATTACTCTTTGTACTTATTTTAGTTTGTACTTTGGTCAAATATTTCCAAACTTGGGGATTGAATGGAATCTATCTTGATTTTGCCACTAAATTCATAGGAGACAGAATTTATCCATTCGTCTTGCCAATTGTCTTTTTGGCCTTAGGTGCAGCTTTTTACTTCTTCCAAATTTTACAATACAGATCATTCTGGTCATTCGGTAAATTGAAATTCGACCCTGAGATTGATCTTTACCATAAAATTGCTGACCCAACCAATAACACAATTTTAAGCATTTTCCAAATTATTCAACTCATTTGGGGAACTATGTTCTTGAAAGAAGCTTTTAACTACCTTATTTCAGCTGAAGCCGTTGAATGGTATTACGGAAAGCCAAGCGGCTGTTTCAATGCCACTTTTACTTTAGTCTGCAAACATTTGGGCAGCGTTATTGCTTGTGCCTTTATGAACGGATTTTTCGGCATTGCTGATTTTATTTGTGATGCTTTGATTCCTCCAATGGATTAAAGCAATGGATGCTTTTACTGTATTAACAGATTTGCTGGATTTTTTGATTTGGCACGATCAGACTCATTGACCATTGTTTACTTGTCAGGAAACGCTTACTGTAACTCAGCCAGATACGCTGAATACATCACTAACAAATCAAGCGACACTGCTTACTCACAATCAGCCAGTAGAATTTACAGATTCTGTGCTCACTTTGCATTGGCAGGTCTTGTCAGTCTTGCAGCTTTCTGGGTATTTGGACTTAAGCAATAAGTCGCTATTCCCGCCATGTTAATCTTGTTATTCGTCTCAATGGGAGTTGCAACTTTCTTCATTTCCATCCATGCTGATGCCGGTGAAGCCATTCTTCTTTTGTACTTGATGGAATTTGAATTCTTTGAGACCAGAAAAACTGCCAAAAATACCAACAGATTCAGATAAATCAACAATGAAGTCAATAAATTCTTAAACGAGTCAGGCCTTAGAGAAAAAAGTTCATTGTGAGAAAAAAGAATAGAGAAAAAATTGATTTCTGTTTATTTGTTCAATTTATTTTTTAATTCTTTACATTTTTGTACTTTAATACTTTTAAACAACTTTTTCATAGATTTGATTAATTTTTATTTTAAACAATAAATATTAAGATAAACTGTATAAAATATCCAA
>JAQTXT010000075.1 GCA_028688645.1 Rickettsiales bacterium | reverse complement strand
TGTTAAAATATTTTCAATTCTTTCAAAAGGTTTTCCAATTATTGCAAAGCTTAAGATGTTTTGTTTTTTCATTTTTGCTTTGCCTTTTTGAATTAGTTGAATTAGGTAATCTGGATTTTTGAATTTATTGTTGTAGAAGGAAATGTCGATGTTTTCTCCGTTTAGTTCAAGTTTTGTGATGTTGCATTTTTTGGATAAATCTTTGATTTTGGCTATTTCAAGTAGGTTGTGAATTTCTTGTGGTGGGTTGCCGAAGCGACTTTCTAGTTCGGTTATTATGCTTTTGCTTTCTTCTTCTGTTTTTATGTTGGCTAGTTTTCTGTAATAGCTTAGTCTTAGGGTTATGTCGTTTATGTAGTCTTTGCTGATGCTGGTTGAGGTGTTCAGTTTTATTTGTGGAGAAAAGTCGTATTCAATAGATGTGAAGTTATTTCCGTTTTTTACTTTTTGAACGGCTTCGATGAGGAGTTGATTGTAAAGTTCTACTCCAGTTTCTCTTATAAAGCCTGATTGTTCTTCACCGACTATGTTTCCGCTTCCTCTGATGTCCATGTCGCTGCTTGCGATTGCAAAACCTCCGCCGACATCTTGAATTTCTTTTATGGCTTTGAGTCGTTTTTCTGCGTTTTCTGTGATTTTTTCGTTTTGGTTTGTGGTTAAGTAGGCGTAAGCTATTTTTTTGCCTCTACCAACTCTTCCTCTTAGCTGGTGTAATTGTGAAAGTCCGAATCTGTCTGCTTTATAAATTATTATGGTGTTGGCGTCTGGTATGTCTAAGCCGTTTTCAACGATTGTGGTGGCGATTAATATTTTGAATTTTCCGTCGTAAAAATCATTTATTATTGTGTCAAGTTTGTTTGATGGCATCTGTCCATGGGTAATTTTGTAGCAATCTTCAGTTTCGCTTTTTTTACATTCTGGAAATATTTGTCTTTCATAAAATTGATGTAGTTTTTTTTCTTTGTTTTTTGAATTGCAAAGAACATCTTTTAATTTGCTTTCAACACTAGGAATATCACTAATTCTTGGAACTACGATTATGACTTTTCCGTCTCTGTTGACTTCTCTTTTTATGGCTTCACCTAAAATTATTTCGTCGAAATTCATGACATAAGTGTTGATATTTAATCTGTCTACTGGCGGTGTTGTGATTAAACTTAATTCTCTGATGCCTGTCATTGCCATTTGAAGTGTTCTAGGTATTGGTGTTGCTGATAATGTTAATAAATGAATTCCTGAGCTAATTTCTTTTAATTTTTCTTTTTGTTTTACACCAAATCTTTGCTCTTCGTCTATTATTAAAAGTCCTAGATTTTTGAATTTTATTGTGTCGGAGAGTAGGGCATGTGTTCCTATAACGATGTCAACTTTTCCTTGAGCTAAGTCCTCTTTTACTTTTTTGTTTTGCGTGGTGGATGTTAGTCTTGAAATTGTGGCAACATTTAAACCAGTATATTGAAATCTCTCTTTAAATAGATTGTAGTGTTGTTTGCAGAGCAGGGTTGTTGGAACTACTATTGCTACTTGAACTGCATTTTTTTCGCTTGAAGCTGCTATAAAAGCGGCTCGTAAGGCAACTTCGGTTTTTCCAAAACCAACATCACCACAAATTAATCTGTCGGCTGGAGTGCTTTTTTGAAAATCGTTCTCAACATCTTTGATGGCTTTTAGTTGATCGTCTGTTTCGGTGTATTCAAATCTTGCACAGAACTCTTTATATTCGTTTTCGTTTGGAACTAAAATTGGTGCTTTTGATAATTGTCTTAAGCTTGCTATTTTTATTAAGTCTTTTGCAATTAATTCAAGTTTTTCTTTAACTTTATTTCTTTTGATAGCCCATTTTTCTGAGCCGAGTTTATCTAAAACTGTATCTTCGTTAAATTCACCATATCTTGTGATTAAGTCAAAATCTTCAATGGGAACAAAAAGATGGGCTGCGTTTGCATATTCAATTTTCAAGTAATCGTTAGCTATATTGTTATATTTTTCAATAGTTACTAGTCCAATAAATCTACCAAGTCCGTAATCTCTATGAACTACTAGGTTGCCTATGTTTAAGTCTATTTGTTCTCTGAGAATTTTCTCAAGATTGTTGCTGGATTTTGAGATTTTGATAATTTTTTCACCAAATAAGTCTTGTTCTGTGATAACTATTAAATCATCAGATTCGAAGCCGTTTTTTATGATGATATTTATGAGTCCAATTTGTCCGATTTTTAATTTTTCAACTTCTGCAAAATTTTCGATAAAAACAGATACAAAACTATACTCAGAAAGTATAATTTTTAATCTTTCTCTCGATGATTCTGAATAACAAGAAATTAAAACTTTTTTATTTAACATAATATTTTTAAAGCAATCGTTGCTATTATTAAAGACAAGATGCAAAAAATCAATAAAAACTTGACTAAAAAATAATTAAATGCAATAATTACTTTGTGATTATGGCCGGGTAGCAAAGTGGTAATGCCGTGGCCTGCAAAGCTTCAATGCGTCAGTTCGATTCTGACCTCGGCCTCCATAATCTATCACATATTTTTCAAT
This sequence comes from Rickettsiales bacterium, assembly GCA_028688645.1. GTDB lineage: Bacteria > Pseudomonadota > Alphaproteobacteria > Rickettsiales > UBA1997 > CALXSC01. The sequence continues at coordinate 5,258 of JAQTXT010000075.1, read as the reverse complement.
TTGATTATTATTTAGTGCTTTCTTTTGGTGATGAGAAGATGTTATGATAAGTGTTTTTGTATGTATCTAAGTCAAAAATATTTCTTATAAAACCCGGCATAATTGTTGAGAATTTATCTATTTTGAAATTGAGTTTTGAGTCTTTATCTTTTTTTATAACTTCAAATTTAGAAGCAAATAAACCTGCATTTTTTTGACCAAACACTAATTCACTTATAATTGGTAATTTGTTTGCTCCAAACAGACCGTTTATCCAACTCATTGGCATTAACAATCCTTTAATTTTAATTTCTTGTGTGCTTAAATTTAAAAATCCTGAAGCTAGTATTTGTAAACTTATAAAGCTACTATTCGCTACGATTTCATCAAATTTCAAAACATTTTCACTATAGCTTATATTTCCTCGCATTTTGTCAAATCTAATACTTGAATCTTCCACAAGGCTTTTTGTTAATCCTTTAAAGTATTTTTCTTCTTGTATATTTGTTAATAAATCTTTATTTGCATTTTCATCTGTTATAATTTTAAATTGTTCATCTATGTCAATGTTTCCATAAATTATACTTTTTCCGTTTTTTGTCATTTGATTGAAGTTGATCTCTCCTGCTCCTCCAATTATTGAATCCGTTAATCCTATTGTTTGAAATAGATAACCAAAATTATTAGATTTTGCATTTAGCATCTTTCGTTTTTTGTTGAAATTTAATTTAACAAACTCTTCATCATTAATTTTTGCTTTAAAATCGATTTTTTTTATATCATTATTTTCAAATTCCGCGGAAAGGATAGGGGATATTAATTTTTTATTATTCTCAAAACTCAAATATTTTAGATTTAATTTTACAGTTGTTTTGTTTTTTGCAATAGATTCTTTTGAGTTTATGGAACTTTTATTATTCTTTAATTTTTCAAAAATATTACTATAATTTATATTCCTTCCATCTATTATGATATCATTATTAAATACTCCATTTGAAATATTTGATTTATAATAGAGATTATAGCTTGAATCATTATATGTTATATTTTCAAGATTGATTTCGTTAATTTTTTCATTAATATTTAAAAAACCACTTGCAATTAAACTAATGAAATCGTTATTTGATTTAATATCTTGTATGTAAACAATTCCATCTTTTAATTCACAAGAATAATCAAAAGATAGTTTTTGATTACTTGGTTTTATTATATTTAAAGGTATATACTCAAGATTATTATTGGTTAAATCTATTTTGCCAGTGAATATATCGCTATTTCTAGATTTTGCAAAAAATACATTCATTTTTGAATCTTCTTTTAATAATGAATTTTTTTTATTAAATATTTTAGATTTCGTATTTAATAAAACATTTTTGAAAGTGATACTATCAATCAATGGAATTTCTAAATTTAAATCAGTAAAAGTATGATAATCTTCTAGTATACTACTAACTGCATTTTCTATATCAAGAACATCATTTTTATCTATGTGAACAAATAAATCAGCAAGAGGACCATCTAGATTTGCTTTTATAATGATATCTGTTGGATTTTTGTTAAATTTAATACCAACTGTACTATTTTTTATTTTTGATTTTAAAACATTCGCGGTTCGTATATTAACCTTCATGTCTTTTTTGGTAAAAATAGCTATTCCATTTATATTTTTAATAAGAGGAAAATAATCACTATAATTCAACAGAACATTATCTAAATCAACTTTTGCAGTTATTGATTGTAATCCAGATTGAGGGTTGTCGTTCTTAAAATACTTAAAATTCATGTTTGCTCTAGCATTTGGAAGATTACCAGATATGATATGTTTTAAAACCCAAGGCCTACTTATTTTATTGTCTAAAAAATTAGGCCATAATCTTTTTAAATCTTCAACTGGTATATTTTGTACATCAAAGTTCAAATCAATATTTTTATATTTAGTTTTTTCTTTTATAAACATACTTATAAAGAAATCAGTTTTGCCCAAACTGGTTGTTAATGAATCAATATTTATCTCTTGAAAATAATTTTTAAAGTCGACATTTATTATTAAATTTCCAAATGCTAATTTTTCATCAAATAATTTTTTAAAATAAAATGAACCAAGTTTTGATCTTATTATCCCGTTGCCACTTTGTAATTTTATTTTTTTATCAAATGTTAAATTAAATTCACCACCAAAATATCCTTTTATATTAGAAAAATAATCATATATTTCAGTTTTTTTATCAAAGAAAGTTTTTAAATTATTTGGGTCAATATTTGCAACATTAATTTCGCAATTTTTAGTTTTAGTTTTATTTCCACAAATAATTTCTAATTTGGAATTGATTTTACTATTATTAATATTAAATATTGTATTCTGTTCAATCTGCAAATTATTATTTTTAAAATTAAGACTAAGTTTTGATTTTAATACCTTTATCTCATTTTTATTATTATTTGAAATTATGTTTATTTTTAAATCATCAAGTTTTAATTTTTTTATTGAAATTGAACTTTTGTAAAATTTTTGGATTATTGTTTGAATTCGTGTAGTTATTTCCTCATCTTTTTTTGTTAGTAATTCCTCTTTTACATCTTCTCTTTCTGAATTTAATTTTAATTTTATGTCAGATAAAATAATTTCGTTTATATAAATTCTACCAAATAGAAGTTTTACAAAATCCAAATTTATTGTAATTTCTGGCAAAGTTATTTGAGATTTTTCAGTTTTTAAATCAAAATCTTTAATTTTATATTTTAAACCTAAACCAGAATCAAAATATAATATTGAATTATCAATATCAAAATTAGTATTAATATTGGGATTTGTATTTATATATTTTATAATGTAAGAACTTACTTTCGGAATAGCTCTTGGTTTTATTGAAAATATCACAATAAAGCTTATCAATAATAAGGATAAAGTTAGTAATATAGTAACACAAATCTTAAATATAAAAAAACATAGATTTCTAATATTAACAAATTTTCTTATACTTTTAAAAGATTTTTTCATATTATTTTTTTTAAAATCTATGTTTAATATAAATATTATAAATTAAAAATCAAAATTAATATTTGATTTTATCATGCTTTTCTGCCCATTTTTCAAAAGATTTTATAGCATCATCTCTATCTAATTGTTCCATTGACAGTTTTCTTTTTTCCATTGGAAGTGCAAATTCTTCATAAATAAAATCATCATCAAAGCCTATATTTGCCGCATCTTTTTTAGTATTTCCATAGTATATTTTGTCAATTCTTGCCCAGTATATAGCCGCTAAACACATAGGGCATGGTTCACATGAAGTATATAATTCACATCCGCTTAAATCAAAAGTTCCTAATTTTTTGCATGCTTCTCTAATTGTTGTAATTTCAGCATGTGCAGTAGGGTCGTTAGTACTTGTTACTTTATTCCAACCTCTTGCAACAATTTCACCATTTTTGACAATTACAGCCCCAAAAGGACCGCCAGCATTAGTACTCATTCCTTCGATAGAGCATTTTATAGCTTCTTGCATAAATTTCTTTTTATTCATATCAATAAATATTAATTAGACCGATTTGAGATTGTATTATAAATAATTTTAAATTCAAGTTTAATAGATTTGTTGTTTACTTTTGTAAAATTTTATATAGAATATAAGTACTGAACTAACTTATATTTTATGTCGGAAGCAGTATTAAGCACCCCAGTAATAAATTTTAGAAGAACATTACTTTCAGTTGCTATTCAAGAAGAGAGAGACAGAAATTTAGCTTTATTGGCGGAGTTAAATAAGTTAAAGATAATATTACAAAATGAATTAAAATATTGGAAAAATCACAATTTAAGTAGTGTGGATGTTAGTGATGATGCATTATTAAGAATGATTTATGAGGAAAAATTCAAAAAAGCTTTAGATTTAGTAAAACGAGAGTTAGCAATTTTAGAAGAAAGATTATTTAAGGATAGTAAAACAATACAGTTAAAAACAAATAAAATGTCTTTATTAATTAATGAGTTGATTAAAATTTTTGATGGTGAAAATGGGTTTATATATTTTAAAATGTTTATAAATAGTAATTTTGATGATATTTTTGGTTTAAAAAGCAAAGAATTGTTCAAGATTAAGGCAGATTTTAGTGATGTAAATAATATATTTGGCAATTCAAAATTTACTTTGTTAGTGTTATTTTACTTGTTGAATATTTCTTGTTTAACTGATAAATCAATGTCTGAATTACTTTCTACAAGTAGTGTTCTTAGTTCGAGTTTGTTATTAACAGATATTGGTGAATTTGTAAGCGAAAAATTGATAACATTTAGGCATCCATTGCAATTGTCCGAAGTGGATAAACAAAAATTAGATGAAAATAGTTATTCTTTTTTGGATAGAGAAATATCTACTTTTTATACTATTGGCAAAGGATACCAGTTTGGTGGATATCAAGAACAAACAAAAGGGTTAAGATATAATGATCAAGATTGTTCATCTTGGATATGTAGAATAACTAGTTTGCCTAGAATTTCTACAGTTAATATTGTCGAAATTATAAAATTAAAAAAATTATGTGAAAGTTATGATGAATTGAGAGAAATATGCAAAAAAAGTAATTCATTAAAAGATTTAATTGTTAAATTGCGTGGCAAAATTGGTACTGGTGAATTACAACAACAAATAGTACCCGAGCTTTTGACTTCTTTTGAAACAAATATTGAAAGAAATAAGGAATTAAGTCTTATCAATATAAACACTTTTATTCCTAAGGATATACAGGATATTCAAGCTGGAGATATTTTGTGTTGGAAGGGTCATACTACACTTATCACAGAAGTTAAAGATAATAATGTGGTTTTTCTTGGATTTTCTAGAGATGTACCACAAAAAGAAGGTATGGGTTATGAAATTATGGAAAAAGAAAAACTTCTTGCTAAACCTGATATTGTATTCTTTAGCATCAATCCAAGAATTTTAAAGCAAGCAATTCAAGAAAGAAGATAAAATTTATTTTCTTTTTCTCTTTTGTTCATCAGTATCAAAAGGATTTTCAGACTTTCTTAATAATAATCTTATTATCGTTTGCTTCAATCCAAAATCTTCTCTTAATTTATTTACCAAATATTTTGAATAAGTAGTTTTTTCCAATTTCTCTGGGCTATTTGTAAAGAGTACAAATGTTGGTGGTCGTTTTTTAGCTTGCGTCATGTATTTTAATTTTATGACTTTTCCTCTAAATAAAGGTGGGGTATGTTCTTTTTCAATTATTCTCAACCAATTATTTAAATCTGATGTTTTAATATATTCATTCCA